>JBMFSZ010000541.1:0-509 GCA_049967315.1 Desulfomonilaceae bacterium | reverse complement strand
GATAAACTCAAGTGGGAAGACCCCCGACCGCGTTTTCATGACTTGAGACACACATGGAAAACCAATGCAAGGCGAAGCGGTATAGATTCAGAGATTCGAGAAATGATAATGGGTCACGCTGATCGAAAGCTGGATGTATCAGAGAGATATGGGATTATCGGCGACGATGAACTGGTTCAGGCTATTGACAGCTTCACTTACGATAATGGCTTAACCCAAATTCTAGTTGCGGCAAAGGGCTAAAAATAGATGTTTAAAAACCAGCGATGTGACCAAAATGTGACCAAATTCAGATTTCAGGTGATTGATGAGTCAATTTTTGATGTTTTGTGGTGGATAACCCTTTGATTTTTTTGGTACGCCCGAAGAGATTCGAACTCCCGACCTTCTGATCCGTAGTCAGACGCTCTATCCAACTGAGCTACGGGCGCATCGTCAAAAGGACACTACACCACGTTGATCAATCAACGTAATATTTGAGTTTAATTGCGTGAGATCAAATTGTCAAC
>JBMFSZ010000540.1:0-526 GCA_049967315.1 Desulfomonilaceae bacterium | reverse complement strand
CGCTGCTATGCCCAGGGCTTCACCCTCGGCTGGATTAATGCGCCCTTACAGAGCTCGTAGGGGATCAAGAAAATTAATTCCTATTTGCCCCGGGAGGGGCGCCACTTATGAGCCCCCGGCTGCGCCGTGGGAATTTTGCCGTCGTGTACTGACCCAGCCGACCATAATGCCAAATCGCAGCTTGGAAAGATTTCTCGTCGCAAGGCTCACTCGAAATGACAATACCCCCACGGCACAGCCATGGGCTCACCGGGTGTTGGACCGCAGGAGCAGCCCAAAGATGAATGAATATTTATGTAGGGGCGCACCCGTGTGTTCGCCCTCTTCATCTTGATCGTGTTCGCCCTCTCTATGATACCCACCCATGTTATTTCGACCCCGGGGAGAAATCTTGACGCTCCACCCGAAATAATTAATACTAACAGCAGTAGATCAAGGGGGAAAAGGAGCTAATTCATGAAAAACACACTAATGGAATCACGAGTCAGAAGCCTCGAAGAAATGATGGCAGACCTGATTACCACAG
>JBMFSZ010000539.1:0-547 GCA_049967315.1 Desulfomonilaceae bacterium | reverse complement strand
ATGATAAAAAGGATTTACCATTCAAACCTTTGATAAAAAAGCCACTGCCGGAGACCTTAAATCAAGCCCAGGCAGTACAGGGGAAAATCACCTGGTGAACTCAAATTCACTGGGTTTTGTTTTCTGTAATGCCAAACTGACTTAAGACATCTTTTATAAATAAGGTTGCCTCATCAATTATCTGAGGATATTTCTTGGCAAAACTCGCTTGTTCAATAGCTGATCCCCAACTCTCGCCATATTTTGAGCCATTTTCGGTTTTTGATATGGGATTTCCCGAGGCGTCGAATTTTTCATATCCAACAGCCATAACTAAATTTACACTTAATAAAGTTATCAAAGCTATGATTACGAAGACCTTGGCAAAAGATCTCATGTTTATCCTCCAGGATATTAATAAATAGGTACTTTAGAATATAATTATTATATCATAAGTTGTTGAAAAGTGGAAGGCATAGGCTGGATATTAAATAGCTCAACAAACTCTACAAAAAAAGACCACAATATTGACAATGATATCGATATCGTAATGGTGAATTATTTTGAA
>JBMFSZ010000538.1:0-551 GCA_049967315.1 Desulfomonilaceae bacterium | reverse complement strand
CCAACATGATTCTTCCCCACCAGAAATAATAGAAAATACCCTAGACAGCAAAGCAGGACTGCCACGCCTTCCCGGAGACGGCAAGGGATTCATGGCCGAGCATCCCGGCGCCTACCCGCCGACCGCGACCAGCGACGCGGCAGATCGGTCCCAAGTCCGGCACTCTGCCAATGAGCCGAGCCCGGACGCGAAAAAGGGCGAACCCCAACGGGATCGCCCTACGGAATGGTGGCGGGGTGGACGGGGCTCGAACCCGCGACCTCCGGCGTGACAGGCCGGCATTCTGACCGACTGAACTACCACCCCGCGATGTTTTTGGTGGGCGATGAGGGGCTCGAACCCCCGACATTCGGCGTGTAAAGCCGACGCTCTACCAACTGAGCTAACCGCCCTAACCATATTTTTTTAGTTTACTGCATCTTTCAATGCTTTACCAGCCTTGAATTTCGGAGTGCGGCTTGCGGCAATCATGATTTCCTGACCGGTGGCGGGGTTACGCCCCTTGCGCGCCTCCCGGGTGGAGACGAGAAACGAACCAAAGCCCACCAGCG
>JBMFSZ010000536.1:0-579 GCA_049967315.1 Desulfomonilaceae bacterium | reverse complement strand
GCGAACGGTTTCGACGTTGGAGCGCCGGGTAGATGATAGCAGGCCAGGTGGCAACTGTGATAGCCAAAACAAACAGCTCCCGAAGCTGAACTCGCTCTCGCTGCTTAATTAACAAGCAGCGCGTCCTTGCTGGTTTAGGCACCTTGGCCAGCTGTGGGCGTCATAGAAAGGTGCTCTGGTTGGTGGTTGGCTGTCTTGCACCAAACCAGTACTTAAGACAGCCTGAGGTTTGTGGTTTTTCATAGGTTTTACCGCAAACCCAGTATCATAAAACCTATGTAAGCCTGTAGAAGTCATCTATCCCGGTTCTGACGGACGCGGGTTCGATTCCCGCCGCCTCCACCATAAAAAACAAAAGTAGGTCTTTTGGAAAATTTTACTCTTCGTGTTGTTAATCTTGTTTAAGTTAATATAACAAAAAATTAAAAACACTATGCTAAAATATCTAGATGATTATTTGATTTAGGAGGGTTACAATGCCTAATTTGAGTAGAGATGTTTTGTATAGGCTTGATATATTGGTTAGATATATAGAAGGTGTATTAAGTAAATTAGATACTAATAAGCGAAGTGTTGGTG
>JBMFSZ010000535.1:0-594 GCA_049967315.1 Desulfomonilaceae bacterium | reverse complement strand
TTTTCATCTTGGCGTTCCTCCTTCCCCCTTGTTTGTTTCCAAAAAACGGGTTCGCGCGGAACGCCTTGTTTTTCAACAATTATTCACTCGCCCCTCTGTATTCTCATACAAAAAAGGCGAAACTATAGAATTAAATCGAACAATTTAAATTTACATCGAGTCTCTAAATTCGGGTTTCAAAGCCTAATTTACTGGCTCATCCAATGGTACGACTCACCTTATAATACATACCAATTTTCTATACCACTCTTTAGAAACTTGAAATATGGCGGGCCATCTAATTATTAGATTACTACCTTGCACTTAAATTTCATGAAACCAATACAACCTATTGATTTAGTATCAGATGGTTCACTTGGATCGCTTAAAACGCCTGCCCACGGGTATGTGAAAGGCAAGCAGGTCCTGAAAAAAAAAGAACACTTGCTAGTGCCTGTCCCCGAAATAGCTTGGAATAGGTGTTGTTTTTGTGAGATATAGCCCTCATTTGTAGATGGGGGTTCACATGAACAAGGGGCGGCCAAGGAAACAGGAAATCGTTTTGACGGATTTAGAGCGCAAGACATTGCTTGAACTGACGAGATCATTAAAAGC
>JBMFSZ010000534.1:0-599 GCA_049967315.1 Desulfomonilaceae bacterium | reverse complement strand
AGCGCCAGAAAACGCAACAATTGCTTTAGATCTTGTTAAAGAAGGAGAATTGGTTAATAAAAATGAAGATCTAATGGTGTTGCAAAACAATAACAATGTTATAATAGAAGCGTTTTTAGAGCCGAATAAGGTGAAACATGCTTTTTTGGGTAAAAAAACTAAAGTTGTGTTTCCAAATGGTAAATCGATAAAAGCTGAAATTATTGGCCTAAAATTACAAACCCAAAAAACTCCTCCAATTTTAGTATCTCCATTTGCAAAGGAAAATCTATCTGTGGTAGTTGAACTAAGGCCAATTAATGCAATCCCAAAAAACTTAATGATTAATTATATGCCAATAAAGGTTGTTTTTTAAAAAACAATGGTGCCGAGGGTGGGAATCGAACCCACACGGGAGAAACTCCCAAGGGATTTTAAGTCCCTTGCGTCTACCAATTCCGCCACCCCGGCAAATAGAAGGTAGCTTTGGAGGCGGCACCCGGATTCGAACCGGGGATCTGGGTTTTGCAGACCCGTGCCTTAGCCACTTGGCTATGCCGCCAATTTGGGTCTGTTTATAAAAAAATGGAGCGGGAAACGGGACTTGAACCCGCGACCCC
>JBMFSZ010000533.1:0-665 GCA_049967315.1 Desulfomonilaceae bacterium | reverse complement strand
CCGGAAGGTTGACCCGATTAGAGGGGATTGCGACCGTATCGCAATTCATTAAAAAACGAGTCCTTTCTGTGTCCGGAAGGTTGACCCGATTAGAGGGGATTGCGACATAACTTGCCTAACCTTCGGAGGCAACTCTGTAAGAACGTCCGGAAGGTTGACCCGATTAGAGGGGATTGCGACAAGACCACATTATATTCGCCTTTTGGACAAATTAAGCATGGTCCGGAAGGTTGACCCGATTAGAGGGGATTGCGACCATTTGGGACAGGTCTTCTCCGCATACGCGTGGCCTTCTTCGGTCCGGAAGGTTGACCCGATTAGAGGGGATTGCGACACATTTGTTGATTCACAACATGAGTAACAGAAGATATGCGTCCGGAAGGTTGACCCGATTAGAGGGGATTGCGACGCCTTGATACGCAGTTTGTAGCAGATGTTATATTTAGAATAAGTCCGGAAGGTTGACCCGATTAGAGGGGATTGCGACCCAATTCCGATGTCGCTCCGTCGTTCGTAACCTCAGTCCGGAAGGTTGACCCGATTAGAGGGGATTGCGACCATTTGGAGGCGATCCAGGACCGTCGCCAGCTTGTGATGTCCGGAAGGTTGACCCGATTAGAGGGGATTGCGACACCTGATGGGTCCTGCGAGCCTTGCCGTTTTTC
>JBMFSZ010000532.1:0-672 GCA_049967315.1 Desulfomonilaceae bacterium | reverse complement strand
GTTGCCAAACATTTTTTAAAGTTTTTGACTGTCGTTCCTATAACACAAATTTTCTTAGACATGCTTTTTCTCCTTATCACAAAGTACAAAAAATATCAAAAATTTATCTCATGCATTTCATCGATAATCTGCTTAATATTTTTATTTTCTTTGCTTGCTTTTTTTTCTATTTCATAGATTTTTGCATCTACCAAAAATCTGTACCAAAAACCTTGAAGAAAATGGAAAATGAGTCCTTCTTTGCCATCCAAGAACCCTAATTTTATAAAGTATCTGTATACAAAATATAAAAATGGTCTTACAAACAATGGCATCTTTGCATATATATATTTAAGCCATCTTTTTCTCTGAACTTGGTTACCAAAAAATCTTGGAGTTATATCATCATAACTCACAAAATTGTATATTATATTCAAAATATCAACTGCTTCTCTTGTAGAATAATTGTTATGCTTTTGTGTCCACCACGAAATATCATTTTTGTTATCGTCAACAATGTCATTATTGAAATTTACTGTTTTACCTTCTGAAATTTTTATATGTTCATCCATCAAGCGTTGTTCACAATATCCTTTTCCATACCGCCAAATTCTTAAGAGCCACACTGGATAATAATTACCATGCTTTATCCATTTTCCTAAAAAATAAACCCTTCTTTTGACATATATGCCA
>JBMFSZ010000531.1:0-676 GCA_049967315.1 Desulfomonilaceae bacterium | reverse complement strand
GTGGGAACTGTTGCAACGGGACCCGGACGACCATTGGACACTCCCACGACTTGATAGGCCTGGTCAAACCATGGACCGGGCTGCCAGTAAGCATATCGCGACAGTACGGTCATATTTTCAAGCAGCTTCCAGTCAACTCCAAGATCGGCTTCCCATCCCAGATAACAATCATCAACATACGGGTTCATGTTCGCCGCTGCGCCAGAGCCAGGCATGTACAAAGCTTTCCATTGTTGAGCGTCATAGGCTGTCCACTGACGTGTACCATCCGGCAGGGGCGCTCCGCTGCCGCTGGCAGTTACACCGTTCCAGTTTTTTTGTCCAGCCAGCCAACCGTTTTGCTCAACCCTACTTGCCCACATGTAAGAACCCCAGATGTTAAGGTTTGCTGCCACCGCATAATCCAACTTGGCCGCAAAAGCATAAGCGTCACTCATTTGTCCGTTTTCGTCATTGGTGAAGTATAATCCGGCATTCCAGGGGGCATCGTTACCACCACCATAGGTATGGAATATCAAGTAGTTGTAAGGGTCAATAGCCTGGTAATTTATGGCTATCCCGTTGTAGCTCTTGGTTGGGTTCCCGTTGTTAAGAGCCAACCGTAACTTCTCAATAACCCCGGGCAGGGTTTGACAACACTTGACGGGCGCATTGTGATGGTCAGATTAGAAGTGTT
>JBMFSZ010000530.1:0-685 GCA_049967315.1 Desulfomonilaceae bacterium | reverse complement strand
AAAGGCGGCTTATGAGGCTGCCTTTGACGCTGAGTCGCAATCCCCTCTAATCGGGTCACGTATTCTGTCTGTGTACAAAGTGTTTTCGGACAACACTTTGCAGAAACGTCGCAATCCCCTCTAATCGGGTCACGTATTCTGTCGGAGTTAGGCTGGAGGATGTCAACCTCCCTAAGATTGGTCGCAATCCCCTCTAATCGGGTCACGTATTCTGTCTGACAGATTTTTCCGGGAATTGGATGGATTGCTTGATATTGTCGCAATCCCCTCTAATCGGGTCACGTATTCTGTCCCGCTTATCAAACTCCGCCTGAATCCATCTCCGGAATTCCGTCGCAATCCCCTCTAATCGGGTCACGTATTCTGTCGAAGGCCATCTCCTTGACGAAAACGAGCGCTCCCGATGGTCGCAATCCCCTCTAATCGGGTCACGTATTCTGTCGGACCGCGTGGCGGCGGTTTTATTCGCCGCCACTGGGTGTGTCGCAATCCCCTCTAATCGGGTCACGTATTCTGTCTGATATTGTTGCGGAACTAGACTTTGAACACAGGTTTATCGTCGCAATCCCCTCTAATCGGGTCACGTATTCTGTCGTAGTTGTGACACATTGCTTGCGATAGGTCATCAAGTCGCAATCCCCTCTAATCGGGTCACGTATTCTGTCAAGATTACGGCAAAACTTAC
>JBMFSZ010000529.1:0-881 GCA_049967315.1 Desulfomonilaceae bacterium | reverse complement strand
ATTGCAATCCTGTCATTTGTATTTTTAATCTTTTTCGATTTTTTTAAGCCGATCAGATGAACCTGAGGTTTTTTCGTACTTTCAAGCTCCCGATTATTCCACTAGGCATCAGCAAAATTGCCGCAATAATTATCGCACCTATCATTATCAGATAGTACTCCACAAATTCTGTGCCGAGAGTCTCGGAGATTAGAGTGAGAAAAGTTGCCCCAACGACCGGCCCCAGAAATGTACCCATGCCACCCAACAGTGTCATAATAACCATTTGCACTGTCTTTTGAACGTTGAAAACATCTGAGGGCGTTATATACGTGATCCAGTAGGCTTCAACGGCTCCGAACATGCCTAGAAAAAAAGCGCTAATGACATAAGCCGCCAATTTGTTAGCTGTTGTATCTACACCGCTAATTTCTGCAGCCGATTCGGCTTCCTTAATGGCTTTCAAAGCGTATCCGAATTTGGAATGCTCAATAAAATAATGTGTAAATATAACTAAAAAGGTTATCGGCAAAATACAATAGAAGAAAAAAGAATTTTCGTAGCCGCTGATTGGTAAAGTTATCCCATCACTTCCCTGAAAAAACGAGACTCCGAAAGTGCGGTCAAATTCAAGCGTGATTTGTTTCATAGCTTCAGCAAAAGCAAATGTAGCGATAGCGAAATACGCCCCTTTCAGTCTAAGGGTAGGTATGCCAACTAAAAAGGCCACCAAAGCGGCCACCAAACCTGACAGGAAAAGACCAGGGAAGAAAGAAATGAAATACTTTGTCATAGCTATAGCCACAACATAAGAACCGATTCCGAAATAAACTACTGGGCCAAAATCAATGTATCCGGTATATCCACTCATCATGTTCCAGCAGCCAGCTATGCCAATCCAG
>JBMFSZ010000528.1:0-891 GCA_049967315.1 Desulfomonilaceae bacterium | reverse complement strand
CTCAGGTTCTGCGTACTCAATTCCACTTTCTAGCGCTAATAGCTTCACAGGTGTGGCTTTTACAATTTTACCTCTACCTGAGGGCCTATCTAGCTGAGAAAAAACACCAACAATATCAAAATGCTGCTTTAGAGCTTTAAAAGTCGGTATCGCAAACTGGGGAGATCCCATGAAAACTAAACGACAAGTCACCTGATCCCTCGTTGCAACTTTTTGATACGCCTATGATACAAATTTCTTTTAAGGGCCGATGAATGGTCCAATAAAGTCTTCCCTTCAAGATGATCAATTTCGTGTTGCAGTACTCTGGCGACCAAGCCTTCACCTTCAATTTTAACAGGTTTTCCCTCGATATCTATGCCTTCAACCTGAACGCGAGCAGCTCGCTTTACATCTACATTGAAATTCGGAACACTCAAACACCCTTCTTCTTTGAACTCTTCGCCTTCTGCATACACAATTACAGGATTGATGAGGACAGTTGGAACCTTCTTTTTGTCCTTGGGCTCAGCGTACGCGTAGTGTATGTCAAAAACAATGACTCTAACCAGTTCACCAACCTGATTAGCGGCCAACCCTATTCCAGGCGCCTTATACATCGTGTCTGTCATGTCAACCGCCAGTCGGCATATGTCTTCAGTAATATCAACCACAGCACTGGACTTTTGGCTCAAAGTCGGGTCAGGCGCTGTGACTATGGTAAGAACAGCCATATCTAAACCTTTCAATCTTTTATTACATATGTCTACATGTTCCCATAAGTGTCAAGCCGGGTTCTAAATCAAGTTTAAAATGACTAAAAATACATTCCAGCTCTTAAATCATCCAAATCCAATTTCACGTTCCATGAATTTTCATAATTGGCAATTGTGTTGGCAAGATCTTTAAATC
>JBMFSZ010000526.1:0-963 GCA_049967315.1 Desulfomonilaceae bacterium | reverse complement strand
CGTAGCAAAGCGATTTCGACGGAATATGGTAGCAAACGGGAAGGCCGGAGATTCTCTTTAGATTAGGAAATAATTCTTAAGACATCTGGTCTTGGGCTGGCTGGCCATCGTTTTGGCTCGCCCGGGAACCTACCGAAAGCACCAGAAATCCAATACAAAAAGACAAACTCGATCCAGTCAATATGCTGACCTTGGCATAATCAAGATTCGTTGATTGACCAAATGCAAGGTCAGCCACAAAAATAGACATCGTGAAACCGATTCCACACAGTATCGATGATCCATAGATTTGAAAAAATGTTACCCCAGTAGGCAACTCTGCGAGTTTGAGCCTTACGGCGATCCAGCTTGCTACAAAAATCCCCACTTGCTTCCCCAAAAGTAGTCCCACGATTATGCCTAGAGCAACGGGTGTGTTCAGCGCTTTGAAGATATCAGAAAAGCTTACCAATACGCCAGCGTTAGCTAAAGCAAACAGGGGGACTATCAGAAATTCTACCCAGGGATTCAAAGTAGCCTCCATGCGTTGCAGTGGGGTTTGAACGTCTTTGCACAGACCTTCTATTTTATCTATCATTGTTTGGCAGTTTTCTTCGGCCTCGGCGTTGATACCTGTGAAGTCTGGCGATGTTAAACGGCTAACAATGCTTTTCAAACGGTCCAGGAATTGAGGCATATCACGACGTGTACGAGCAGGTATGGTAAACGCAACCAAAACTCCTGCAATAGTTGAGTGCACTCCTGACAGGTAGATCGACAGCCATACAAATATCCCCACAACAATGTACGGCATAGGCTTACGGTATCCCAGAAAGTTAAAACAGACCAAAAGAGCAATTAGAAACAAAGTCAGTATCAGATAGTTTATCGATAGATCCGAGCTATAAAAAATTGCTATGACGGCTACGGCTCCTATATCGTCTACGATCGCCAAAGCGGTTACGAATACCTTCAGTGGAGTTG
>JBMFSZ010000525.1:0-1022 GCA_049967315.1 Desulfomonilaceae bacterium | reverse complement strand
TTATGGAAGCGTAGAAGAAATCAAGGAATCACTCAGTAAAGTCGCAATCCCCTCTAATCGGGTCAACCTTCCGGACGGATTAATTTTTTCAGGATGTGAAATATAAAGCCAAGTGTCGCAATCCCCTCTAATCGGGTCAACCTTCCGGACTTATGGAAGCGTAGAAGAAATCAAGGAATCACTCAGTAAAGTCGCAATCCCCTCTAATCGGGTCAACCTTCCGGACGCTACAGCCCGTCAGTTTTCTGAGTCTTTTGCTCGCGTCTGTGTCGCAATCCCCTCTAATCGGGTCAACCTTCCGGACGGTCTATATTTCAAACACAAAACATCAGATGTCGTCTAGTCGCAATCCCCTCTAATCGGGTCAACCTTCCGGACCACTCTAATAAAAAACAGGAGGATAAAAAAATGAAATATTGTCGCAATCCCCTCTAATCGGGTCAACCTTCCGGACGATACATCAGAGTAAGCGGGATCAACCAAGTTGATGGGTCGCAATCCCCTCTAATCGGGTCAACCTTCCGGACAACACAGTTGACGTCCTCGACAAGCTCGGTGTTAGGTCGCAATCCCCTCTAATCGGGTCAACCTTCCGGACCTAGGACTATCATTAAGATCGACCATTGAATGGCACTTGAGCGCAAAGTCGCAATCCCCTCTAATCGGGTCAACCTTCCGGACAGAAAAAAATGAGAACACTAGTCTATGTAGAAGATCAAGAAGTCGCAATCCCCTCTAATCGGGTCAACCTTCCGGACGCCACCTGAAACCTGGTCAAGGAAGTGGCTCGACGTTTGGTCGCAATCCCCTCTAATCGGGTCAACCTTCCGGACAAAAAACAAAGAGTAGGGATTATGCAATTCCTACTCTAGTCGCAATCCCCTCTAATCGGGTCAACCTTCCGGACGCCGTTTGACAAACCTGAGGTTTATGATCCGCCTGTCCGTCGCAATCCCCTCTAATCGGGTCAACCTTTGTTATTTTCCACATTCTATGGACAGAAAAGGGGTGAATTTTTCATA
>JBMFSZ010000524.1:0-1108 GCA_049967315.1 Desulfomonilaceae bacterium | reverse complement strand
CACTCTTATAAGCGATATGGCGAAAAGCTTGGTCCCCCATCTTGAACGACCGGTCCGTGACGAGCTGTGTCCATTCACTACAGAATTCATTTGTCCCCCCGCTTGGGATTTGTTATAATAAATTTATAATTTAATTATTTATGTACTAACATTATTGGTCTGGTATTACAATAAAAAAGGTGGCAACCATCCAACGAATTGATAGATAACCGGCAAAAATATCGTTGCACAAAAGGTGGTAACTAGTTGAATTGGGAGTTCTGCTCGCTTTTAAGTAGTAGTTAGGTGGAGACTCGGCCTGGATTGAGTTGCATATTTTTATGTGTTAGATTTCGCCCCATGAGTTTCTTCAAAATAAAATATCGCAAACTCTACCTCGAAGAAAGGTAAAAACCCATGATTGCTCATCTCAGTATTTATTTCACTTATATAATAGAACAACTCGGATATTTGGGGGCCAGCTTTCTTATGGCTCTTGAAAGCATGATTGCGCCTGTCCCCAGCGAACTTGTCATGCCTTTTGTGGGTTTTTTAGCCGCAGAAGGCAAGTTCTCAATTCCTGCAGCCATAATCTTCACATCCCTTGGCTCCATAGTTGGATCGTTGATTTCCTATTTCCTTGGGCTGTGGGGTGGCCGACCCCTTGTGATCAAAGCGGGTCGATATTTATTCCTCAACCACGAACACCTTGAATGGACCGAACGCTGGTTTGACAAACATGGTTCATGGACCATCTTTATCAGTCGTTTCATACCGGTCGTTCGGCATCTCATTTCCATCCCGGCGGGGTTGGGCCGTATGAATTTAGCCCACTTCTGCATGTTTACTATTGCGGGCGCCACACTCTGGAATTCTTTTCTCCTTTTCGCAGGCTATAAATTACGTCAAAACTGGACTTTGGTAGAAAAATATTCCCACGAAGTCGACATAGCAGTTTTGTTTATAGCAGTCCTGGCCATAGGAGCGTGGTTCGTAGCAAAGCGATTTCGACGGAATATGGTAGCAAACGGGAAGGCCGGAGATTCTCTTTAGATTAGAGCTGGTTTCAAAAATCACAGCCACCTCATAGTAATCAAGAAACAGGCAATGTGAAAGAATCCGGTATAGA
>JBMFSZ010000523.1:0-1247 GCA_049967315.1 Desulfomonilaceae bacterium | reverse complement strand
CGACTTGCCGCCCTGGTCGACATTTTGTCCACCACAGCAGGTCCGGAAGGTTGACCCGATTAGAGGGGATTGCGACTACACATGGTACCCTTCCTCTTCTATGCAATAGTTCATGTCCGGAAGGTTGACCCGATTAGAGGGGATTGCGACCAAGGTATTGATACATAATCGTAACTGCCATCATGACACAGTCCGGAAGGTTGACCCGATTAGAGGGGATTGCGACCTTATCCGCATACTCGTGGTTGTCTTCGCTACAATAGTTGTCCGGAAGGTTGACCCGATTAGAGGGGATTGCGACGCCACAGTCCTCTTCATACCATCGGTAGAATTCACCGTAGAGGTCCGGAAGGTTGACCCGATTAGAGGGGATTGCGACTGCAAGCAATCTAAAAAAAATCAATCAATCAAAAAAAATAGTCCGGAAGGTTGACCCGATTAGAGGGGATTGCGACTATTGGCGCCCAGCCACAGTCCTCTTCATACCATCGATGTCCGGAAGGTTGACCCGATTAGAGGGGATTGCGACATTTAACGATTCTTTGGCCACCGTGCTATCCGTAGATCGGTCCGGAAGGTTGACCCGATTAGAGGGGATTGCGACGAAGCCTATCAGCTTCAGGTCGTGCAATTTGCAGTACTGTTCTATGTCCGGAAGGTTGACCCGATTAGAGGGGATTGCGACATCAGCATGAAACATGAAACCAAAGTTTCTGTCGTGTCCGTCCGGAAGGTTGACCCGATTAGAGGGGATTGCGACTTCTATCAGGCTCGGAGGAACCTCGCCATACCCCAAGTCGTCCGGAAGGTTGACCCGATTAGAGGGGATTGCGACTTTTCGGAATCTCCTAGTAACTTCCTTGTATTCTTGTTGGTCCGGAAGGTTGACCCGATTAGAGGGGATTGCGACCTCTATGCAAGCACATCATTGTGTGCTCGAAGGCAGTCCCGTCCGGAAGGTTGACCCGATTAGAGGGGATTGCGACGGCTGCTGGGTCGGACGGCTTCGGATAAGGATTACGTGTCCGGAAGGTTGACCCGATTAGAGGGGATTGCGACTCAATGGTAACCTTTCGGAATTCAATTTTGGCTCCCTGGTCCGGAAGGTTGACCCGATTAGAGGGGATTGCGACCTAGTTGAATGGTAAGGACCTCAATTCCTTCTCTGCAGTCCGGAAGGTTGACCCGATTAGAGGGGATTGCGACCTCTATGCAAGCACATCATTGTGTGCTCGAAGGCAGTCCCG
>JBMFSZ010000522.1:0-1248 GCA_049967315.1 Desulfomonilaceae bacterium | reverse complement strand
CCCCCTGGAAAACAGCTCATTATGAGCCATTTAGACCGAATCAGATCTGGGGCGAAGACTGGACCGGTATAGTTATTGACGGACTGCGTCACTATGTATTGACTATATTGGATTTGTTTTCCAGATATTTAGTGGCTTGGGGGATCTTTAGGACAGTCACCCAAAGGGAAGTCAAGAACCTGGTAGCCCTTGCCATTATGAGTGAAAGAATCGGCGAAAATGACCGCAAACCCATATTGAGAACAGATCCTGGCTCTCCGAACATGGCTGCGGACGTGAGAATTTTTCTTCGCCAAATAGGGGTTGTATTTTCTCCCGGGCGAGTCGCCAGACCAACTGACAACGCCCGGCAGGAAAGATTTTATCGAACATTGAAACAAAAAGAGGTTTAGTGTCGCGATGGCTACGTTTCTCTAGACAGCGCAAAATCCAGCATCGGCTAAAGGCTCAACTACTACAATGAAGTCAGGTGGCGCCAGTGGCTGTTCGGGTATCCACTAACGATTGTTCACAGCCATGGTAACAAGACCAGACTTCTGGAAGATTATCGGCGCAACGTCGAGAAGGCCAAGGAGAAAAGAAGACAAGAGTGGCTACTTAATAATCAGAAACTAACAATTTTTTCTTGTTGAATTGTCATGAACGGTATATCTACATTAAATTTACCGTAATGTAAGTCGACCAATTCAAAGCCAGGAGTTTTTGTCACTGGATCGACGGAAACACGGATCTAGATGAACCACACATCTCTTACCTTTTCACTGTTTCCCAACGGGAGGCGTTCTCAATGCAAGATCAGGAAAAAACCAGAGATCAGCTTATTGAAGAATTGAAAGTGATGCGGCGCAAACTCTCTGAAGTCGAGGCCAGTCAGCATTGTTCCGGACAAGGCGAGCAACATGCCCTTGACAGTGAAATCCGATTGCGACTGGCTTTAGAAGCCGCTCGGATTGTGGTTTGGGAATGGGATTTGAAAACCGGCAGGTCTATATGGGAGGAAACTTACACACACATACTAGGCTATGAGCCTAATGAGGCGGAACCCAGTGTTCGTACATGGAAAAGGCACGTCCACCCGGACGACTGGGAGAAAGTGTCGGAAGCGTTGAATAAGCATCTCTCAGGTCGACTTCCCTTTTACGAGGCCGAATATAGGATTCGGAACAAGTCCGGCCAATTCATTTGGATTCAATGCCGAGGCAAGGTGGTGGAACATGACAGAGACGGTAAACCGCTGAGAATGAGGGG
>JBMFSZ010000521.1:0-1295 GCA_049967315.1 Desulfomonilaceae bacterium | reverse complement strand
TGCTACTGGAATGCTTGAAAATGCAGATGCAGGGATAAAAGGCGGAAAGATAGCTAAAAAAGCCCGTTTGGAGCTGGAAGAAGAAACAGGCAAAAGTGTTATAACATCTGAAAACTATCTTCCGCCAGCGACAAAACAAATTCGGATAGAACATAAACCGGTCAGCAACAAGGAGTCTGACTGATTGTCATCTCGATCGAGCGCAGCGATGGCTGTCATTTCGACAGAGCCTTGCGACGAGAAATCTTACCAAGTTTCGTGTGGCAATATGGCTGGTCATGTACATAAACCGCGACGCAATGGATTTCTCTCTTCGTTCGAAATGACATTATCCGGGATTCGGTGGTCACGGGCGTCCCTGCCCGTATAAATTCCCACGATCACAACACAGGCCGCACACATGGGAGCGCCCCTACAATTCCCACGGCCGAGCCGTGGGCTCATATATGTTGCCCCATCAAGAGGGGCAAATTGGACAACTCTTAAGAGAACATCACCCTAACCCCGGAGGGGTTACACAGAATAGCCCATAGCAGCGCTATGGGTCATAGGATTTTGAACATATTCCCCTTTGGGCCGCTCCTGCGGTCCAACACTCGCTGAGCCCATGGCTATGCCGTGGGGATGTTGGTTTGGCATGCTGTCATCTCGACCCTTGGGAGAGATCTATCCAGCCCGCTATTAATCCCTATGGTCGTTCATGTACATAAACCATGACGCAACAGATTTCTCTCTTCGGTCAAAATGACAATACAGGGCGCACACACGGGAGCGCCCCTACAATTCCCACGGTGAAACCATGGGCTCATATGTGTTGCCCCATCAACAGGGGCAAATTGGACAACTCTTAAGAGAACATCATCTTAACCCCGTCAGGGGTTACACATAATAGCCCATAGCAACGCTATGGGTCATAGGATTTAAAATTATTCCCCTTTGGGCCGCTCCTGCGGTCCAACACTCGCTGAGCCCATGGCTATGCCGTGGGGGCTGTGGCTGTTTGCATTTCGTTTCTTGCATTTGTTCATGGCTATGCCGTGGGTGGCTGTTCGTATTTGGTTTTTGATTTACTCATGGTGGCCACGGGCGTCCCTGCCCGTATATTTGCTCTTTCACCCAATAAAACAATCGGCCATAATATTCTTTCAGCGCTACCTCGGAATAATGCAGCCCTGCGCCACAAGGAACAAAGAACTGATACATTGGCCATTCTCTGGTTGTCCTGAAATCACCATAGTTGTTTGAAATCTCGAACCACTTCTCTCTTGGAAGACTGGGACCTTGCAAAAACCAAT
>JBMFSZ010000520.1:0-1502 GCA_049967315.1 Desulfomonilaceae bacterium | reverse complement strand
ATGTGGCAGGAACATTATCCGTACCAAGGCAAATTTTCCATTAGCCATACCACAGAATTTCTGTTGAAACTTGTAAAAGAGAATAGTCTCAAGCTGAAAGAGTTTCCTTTGCGGGTTACATATCATGATCCCTGTGATCTGGGAAGAGGATCCAGAGAATTTGAAAACGCCAGAATGCTTATCAGGAGTATCCCGGGAGTCGAGCTTGTCGAAATGGAGAATAATCGGGAAAACTGCTCTTGCTGTGGTGGCGGTGGAAATCTGGAGATGATTGACCCGGAATTGTCCAGCAAGATAACCGAGCAAAAAATCCGGGAGATCATTTCAACCGGGGCGCAGGCCGTTGTGACTTCCTGTCAGCAATGTGTCAGGACCATGACCACTTGGGTTAGGCGTAATGAGGTTCCGCTTCAGGTTTACGATATAACAAGATTTGTCAGAAGAGCCTTGGCCCAATAGCTTTATCATATGTAGACTAGAAGCTATCCTGAGTTCATTGGGGTCGGGGCGTGTTCATTTTCAGCTGCCGTGTACATTTTAAGGGGATTACTGAATTAATTTGTCCTAACGAGGTAAAAAACGTTTTGGATTTGTTTGAGTTGGGGCACGTTCCCTGGGCTGAATCTCAGCTCTGTTATCATGCTTTGGCCCAATTAGGTCGTGAAGGTTTAATCCTGGTCTCACCCGAGGATCAATACGTGTGCGTGGGGTATCACCAGGACGCCCGACAGGAAGTTGATTTGGACTACTGCGAGAAAAATGGTATCCCTGTTTTTCGAAGGCAGGTTGGTGGAGGAGCGGTTTATCTGGATGGAAACCAAATTTTTTTTCAGGTCGTTCTTCACAAGGATTCTGATTTAGCTCCACGTAACAAGGAAACGTTTTATCGGAAATTCCTCGAACCTGTAATACAAGTGTATAGACGAATCGGCATACCTGCTGAATTCAAGGCTATCAACGATATTGTTACGGAAGGCAAAAAAATTTCGGGTACAGGGGCGGGAGAGATTGCTGATTGCATCGTATTCGTAGGAAATCTTATTCTTGATTTCGATTACGAAACCATGGTCAAGGTATTGAATGTCCCCGATGAGAAATTCCGGAACAAAGTCCACAGGAGCATTGAGGCTAATCTCACAACAATCCGGCGTGAACTTGGTTCAACAGGCGCGGATAAGTGGACACACCCAGAACTAAATCGTCTAATGATTGAAGAATTCAGTAAAGTATTGGGACCTTTTACTCCGATATCTGAGGACAGTCAATTGGCCACAAAAATGGGTGACCTCGCAAATTTGATGGTTACTGAATCGTGGCTCTACAGACGTGGACGTGTTTTCGATGGCAGGCAGATGAAAATTCGCTCTGGAGTCAATATGATCCACAGAGTTCACAAAGCACAGGGAGGCTTGATCAGGGCTGATTTCGAGATTGTCGAAGACAGGTATGATGAAGTTTGCTTGGACGCGGAACGGTTCTGTTTGCGACAGGAAGCCAAATGG
>JBMFSZ010000519.1:0-1505 GCA_049967315.1 Desulfomonilaceae bacterium | reverse complement strand
AGGATAAAAAAGGGAAGACCCCTCTAGTATGGGCCGTTTCCAACAATGACCTTCAAATCACCAGGCAAATTCTGGATAAAAAGCCAAAAATAGATACCAAGGACAATTCCGGTTGGCCAGCGATCCACATTGCCGCAAAGAATGGTTTTGATGAAATCCTAAAGATTCTGATCGAAAATGGTTCTGACCTAAACACCAAAATAACCCAGGCTGGCAAATCACCTCTAATGCTGGCTTCAGAGTTTGGCCACACCGAAACGGTAAAGACTCTTGTTGAAAATGGGGCTTCGATCAATGCTCAAGATAACGAAGGCAGCGGGCCGTTGTTTCTTGCTGCTGAGGGAGGGCATGTTGAAACCGTCTCGCTACTACTCGATAAAGGAGCCGATTTCAACGCCGAATCCAAAGAGGGGATTACCCCACTGATGGCAGCTGCCTTTCAGGGTCATAAACCGGTTGTCGAACTCTTGATTAACAGAGGATCCCCGGCAGACGCTCGTTCGAAGAAGCTAGGAATTAGCGCCCTGTGGGTAGCAGCCTGGAGGGGAAAAATCAATATAGTTGATTATCTCTGGCAACAAGGAGCGGACGTAAATGTTAAATCGAAAAAAGGTGAGTCTCCTCTGATTGTGGCAGTTGTAAACAATCAATTTGATTCAGTCAGGATGTTACTCGACAAGGGTGTCCACCAGGATATAGAAAACAATAACAGACTCACAGCGGGAGACATTGCCAAGAAGTCCGGCATGTTCCATTTGGCCTGGCTCATCAATTCCTACAAGAAGGTT
Organism: Desulfomonilaceae bacterium; assembly: GCA_049967315.1. Taxonomy (GTDB): domain Bacteria; phylum Desulfobacterota; class Desulfomonilia; order Desulfomonilales; family Desulfomonilaceae; genus CAJBEZ01. The sequence continues at coordinate 717 of JBMFSZ010000519.1, read as the reverse complement.
GGAGTCAGAGCGTTGGGAAAAAAAAGGGAGGATTGCTAGGAGTAAACATACAGGATCTCAATGAATCTTTGGCCAAATCTTTTGGGCGTGACAGTAAAGACGGAGCCCTTGTTTCTAAAATCATTAAGAATAGCCCAGCAGAAATGGCAAATTTGAAGCAAGGTGACATAATCCTTAAATTCAACGACCAGCCGGTATCAGAAGCGGCTACTCTAAAAAACATGATTCAAGGCGAAAAAGCAGGAGCTTCAGTTAATTTGGTGATTTTTCGAAAAGGTCAATTCGTGAACATCACCACTAAACTGGGTCAACGACCTTTCGAAGATTTTTACGAAGCCATGATCAAATATAATCCCCGAAACGGTTTGGAATACGCGCTTTATCCCCCCACTCGGAAACCTGATGATCTAAATTACTATTTGTTTCAGGGAAAGGTCTATGCAGGACAGAATTCTATTATTATAGTCGAGGCGCCTACCAAAAATTACAATTTGGGGCGATACTGGTGCTTTGAAATACCTCAGCAAAGCGGCTTCACTCCCCGAGTGAAAACCGGGATCATGGTGATCGGGAAAATTGTGGACGTCCTGGATTCAGAAACAGTGATGCGCAAGCCGATTCACATGGTTAAAATTGACCCGGTCGCAGTAGCAGACGCTTCAGGTAAGCTGTTGATGTGGAAAGAGCCATGACCTTTGGCACTACTGGATTGGAAAC
>JBMFSZ010000518.1:0-1552 GCA_049967315.1 Desulfomonilaceae bacterium | reverse complement strand
CCGCAGCGCATATGGGTTTTTTTGACAGATCTGGACTGAGGATATCTCGATACTGGGAAATTCCTGTTCCGGACAATGACTTGAACTACCGGAGTTCGAAGGAGCAACTTTTGAATACGCTGCGGGACTCCGTATCCAAGCGACTGGTTTCCGATGTGCCGTTAGGCGCCTTTCTGAGCGGAGGTATAGATTCAACACTAATAGCCGCTCTGATGTCAAAATCGGTCTCGTCAAAGATAAGGACATTTAGCGTGTCTTTTCCTGGAACGACTCATGACGAGGCCAAGTGGTCAAGGTTAGCTGCCAGATCTATAGGTTCCCAACACACAGAGCATATCGTTGACTTTAATCTTGAGGAATTATTTCCAAGGTTGGTTAGCCACTTCGGAGAGCCATTCGGCGATTCATCAGCCATCCCAACGTGGCGACTGTGTCAGGAAACCCGGAAGAATGTTACCGTCGCCCTTTCCGGAGATGGAGGAGATGAACTTTTTGGTGGTTATGAACGATATTTAGCACGGCGGTATCAAACCATCTACGATCGAATTCCAGAAATTGTGAGAGACAAATTCATTGAGCCTATCTTTAGCAAGACCAAGGCTAACACAAAATATTATGGGTTCAGTCTTACGAAAAAGCTCAAACTGTTTTTTGACGCTTCGGCTCGCCTGAGAAGAGATCGACTCGCCGTTACCCCTCAAACTTTTACCAGGGACGAGGTGAGATCACTGTTAGGTTCAAATTACTACCCTGAACTTGACCCTGCCGTGGAGGAATCAGAAAAATGGGTTGGTCTCGACCCTATTACAGCAATGATGTTCACGGATCTTCACACATACCTAGCTGAAGACATACTCACCAAGGTCGATCGGATGAGCATGGCCCATGCTTTGGAGGTTAGAAACCCTTTTCTGGATTATCGGCTTGTAGAATTTGCCTGTACCCTGCCAGTAGAATTCAAGATTAGAGGCCGAGTGACCAAAAAGATCCTCAAAGATTCAGCCAAAGGGTTGATTCCTGACACCATAATTTGGCGTTCAAAACAAGGTTTCCAGATACCAATTGGCGAATGGTTCAAGACCTCACTTAAACGCTGGGCTGAGAACCACTTATTCGATGTTAGCAATGATTTTCTAAACAAACAGGACATCCAAAGGATCTGGAAAGACCATCTGGACTCTAGATCTGACAACACCGCAAAGATATGGCTGATACTGTTTTTTAAGGAATGGCAGGCTCAGTTCGGATAGAAGTCATATGGACAAACTCGGCTAAACCTATCAAAAGATGCAATTTAATTTTTGACCACTGACTGGATTGACTTCCCCAAGAGTAGGGATTATACCGTTCCAGACTGTGTGATCATTGAGGAGAGCAACGTGAAAAAGGCAGAAAATGATGAGTCCCAACCAAAGGGGCGTTCTAACATTTCCTATGCGATCATGTCGCTGATATTCCCGGGGATGGGGCAAATCCTTAGGGGGCGGATACTGGCGGGTCTACTTTTTTTGATGAATGTAATTTTGTACTTGGCCCCTCTAGCGCTCGTGGC
>JBMFSZ010000517.1:0-1694 GCA_049967315.1 Desulfomonilaceae bacterium | reverse complement strand
ACTGCTCCTTTAGTTTTGATTAATTTAGAGCAGACTTTGCACTTAAACCACTGTCCTTTTTTCTTGGACCATTAATTGCAATATCAAAAAACCGCCTTATTTCCATGGTCGAATAGTAGATTCCCATGCTTTAAATGACCAGTCGATAAAAAAACCTATTATACCAATGACAAACATACCGGCCAAGATCTCATCCGGCCTCTGAATGTCTCGAGCAGTCATTATCATAAAACCCAGGCCATAGCCTTCTTTGACCCCAGTGAATTCAGCTGCCACCAATGTCATCCAGGCGACACCCATTCCCACTCGCATGCCAACAAAAATTGAAGGCAAAGATCCCGGGACGAGTACTTTAAAGAATATGTCTCTCTGTGTTGCATTTAGTGTTCTTATGGCATCGATGAGAATCGGATTGATTGAAGCAACACCGGAAACCGTGTTCAGAAGAATGGGGAAAAAAGCCCCCAAAAAAATTATGAAGGCGGCTGAGGAAATACCAATTCCAAGCCAAACTATGGCTATAGGTATCCAGGCCAACGGCGGAATAGGGCGTATGATCTCAATTATAGGACTCAAGCATCCATGAAGTCTGGGGAACCAGCCCATCAACAGGCCTAAAGGAATAGCTAGAGCACACGCGACCGAAAATCCCAGTGTAACTCGGTAAAGGCTATAGATGACATGATAATAGAGTAAATGACCAGGCGGCATCCCGACGGTAAGAAGGGCCCAGAAACCTGACAGTATCTCTGAAGGCGACGGAAGAAAATAACTTGCAACGACTCCAAGCGAACACAGAATTTGCCAGGCACAAATTAGTAGCAGGAGGGGAAGATAGCGCCCGATTTTATACAAATCAGTTCCCTTTGGCCATCTAAGCCTCAGTAGAGTAATCCTTTCAGGAAGGTCTTCACGTCGTTCAATTTTATGTAACCCAGTCCACTAAGGAAATTCACGTACTCTTCGAGTCCCTTAATATTGAGATCTGAGACGTATGAAACATTATTGAGCGCCTCTTTGGCAGTTTGTTCGTCCATCCCAGTGTTCTTCAAAGTGATCCCCACAGCTTCAGCCGGTTTCTGTCGAATAAAATTGATGGAATTTTCATGAGCCTTCAGCACCTTTTTGACTGTCTGAGGATTATTTCTCGCAAAATTCCTGTCAACAACCAGAACGCAACAGGGATGGTTCTTCCAAATCTCACCGGATGTGATAAGAACCCTGCCAATATTACCATGTTCAGCCTGAGCCGGATAGGGTTCCCAAGCGATGAATGCGTCTATCTGATGAGTCCTAAGCGCCGGAATCATTTCAGGTGGCTTGATGACAGTTACTTTAGCTGCTTTTGGATCAATACCGTTTTCGACGAAAGACTTTCGCAACAATAGGTCCTGGACAGTTGAATAGCCGGGTATAGCAATTTGTTTGTTTTTGAGGTCGGCTATCGATCTTATATTCGAATCTTTTGCAACAACAATTGCTGAGCCTTCAGTGTTTACCTGCGCCACGATGGCTATGTTAGCCGTGTTGTTCGCAAAAGCAGTTACCGTAGGCGCTTCTCCCACATAGGCCATATCCAGAGACTTTGCTGAGAAAGCGCTCATTATCTCTGGACCGGAGCGGAAAATGCCAGCTATCTCGACATCTACTCCCTGATCTTTAAAAAATCCCTTGTCTAGGGCGACCCAAAGAGG
>JBMFSZ010000516.1:0-1707 GCA_049967315.1 Desulfomonilaceae bacterium | reverse complement strand
CCCCCGACAACTCCTTGCCAAGACCCGTTTGGCAGGCGGTTAGAGCTACCAAATCAGCGGTTATTTTTAGTGAGGCTACGTCGCTCATCTTTAGAAAACCATCTGTGCCTGGGGGTATCATAGTAAGAGCGAGAAAAGGTTCTGATAATCCTGGCGTGTCTTTACTGAACCACCCATGGGTCGCGAAGACAATCCAACGATAATTACCGATATCTTTAGCGCTGGGTCCTATTAAATTACTTTTGCTCGCGGCCAACCCGGTCAGTTTATCTGTTTTTCCTGCATAAAGATCGCCCAAATCGTTTGCCAATAAAGATGTTTCTGAAAGCCGATTGAATTTGAAGGAGCCTTTTGAAGTCTCTTCGATTGTCACCATAAGGCTCTCAAAATAGTCTTTTTGAACTCCTGCGATTGTTGTATCACCTGTGATCTGAGCCCGTTGGTCCTTGACGTCAAACACAGGGTCTGCAATAACCAGTAGCCTATTAACACTTTTCTTTTCACCAGTGGATGCGCGAGCAAGAGACAGAGAAGTCAATGATTGATTGTAATATACTTGGTTGCGGTCCCCCAAGAATTCAGCGCCAGAAACATGAACTGTCTGACCATCAAACAACACCCTGCCACCTTCATTCAAAACGAGCATTTCAAATGGTAGGAGTCCAAGACAATCATCGGGCACAATGATCACAGATGATTCCTTGGGTAGATCTTTAATAATTTCAACTAGTAGTAAATCGGATAACGCTTTACCGGCTGCGAAATCGAAAGACGCGAGTTTATCGTGTAAATCCTTTCCCGATTTGACCTCCATAGGATCACGAAATTTTCTAACTAGCTTAACAAGTTCGTCGCGAGCTATGGGCCTGAACACGGCTCTAACAACTTCTTTACCTTTCACAAGAAAAATAAGTATGCCCGAATGACTGACATCATAAATGATCGCCCATTCGTTTGGCCCGAGTGACTGTTGTGAAAGATCCATTGGCTGAGGATACCTGGTTGCGGCAAACTGCGGATATTTCTCTCTCAACATTGCAATATGGGATGTTAACTTCTTTTCAAGTTCCTTTATTTTTGGCTCTAAAGATATAGCGAGCGCCTGGTTCTCTTTCTGGTAAGCTCTTTGACGGCTTACCTTGAGAGCTGAGATTTGTTCGTTAATTTCTTGATCAACCTTGATTACATCTGAAGGAACCCCAAAATTCTTTCCTGCCCCCTGATTCGAGATGGCCTCAGAAAAAACCCGCGCTTTTGTAAATTCCGCTATCTTCAGAGCTTCAGGAATCCGGTTTATCTTGAAAAGAACTCTGGCCAGCCCTTTGTACGGATCAGTCCTATAGAACCCATTAACTTTCACACTAAAAAATCTTTCCCGTTGGCCACGTTCAACACTAGATCGCAATTCTTCAACTAACTTTACAGCGAGTTCATAATACTTGACAGCCTCGGCATTATCACCGAGAGCCTCGTAACAAGTGCCTAGACCGACGTACGAAGCAAGGAGATTGTTTGCGTTACGATTCTTCTCCGCTAGATCAAGCATCTTTCGGTAATAATTTGAAGCCCCTGAATAATCCGATCTCGCCACGTCTATTCTGGCTTTGACAAGTAGGTCTGAGGATTTCTTGACTAGAGCTGGTTTCAAAAATCACAGCCACCTCATAGTAATCAAGAAACAGGCAATGTGAAAGAATCCGGTATAGA
>JBMFSZ010000515.1:0-1708 GCA_049967315.1 Desulfomonilaceae bacterium | reverse complement strand
CACTATGACCATTGCGGAGGACGCCAATAGGGGTTTTATGGCTGGTCGAATCAGGCACAGTGGAAACATGTTTCTATTCACAAACATAACTTGAAGGATCACAAAACAGAGAACCGTTAAAACCCCCGCAAGCGCCGCTCCGAATTCTGCATATCTTGGTATCAGTAAAAAATTCAGGCTTACAACCAGGATTGCGGCTACAAAATTAATGCAAAGCTCAACCCGCTGATAATTGGCTGCGATAAGGACCTGAGAAAGAACCAAGACCAAACTGTACAAGACAAGTGACGGCGCCATCAACCTGAGGACAGGCGCAGAGCTACCAAAATCCTGTCCATATATCAGAGATATAAGTTTGTCAGCCAAAACTATTATACCTACAACCAGAGGTATGCAAATCACGAGGAGGTAGTGAATGGACAGTTGTGTGTTCTTTCGGAGACTTTCCAGGCCATCGACGAAGCTTCTTGAAAAACTCGGCAATACTGCAAAAGAAAACGCCGTAGGCACGATCACACATAGCTGGTTGATTTTCAGCGCAGCGCTATAAATGCCAACTGAAGACACGTTCCCAAGTTTGGAGAGCATGATCACATCTATGTTAAGATATATTGAAGAGAAGATAGCTATACCCAAAAACGTGGGAGAGCCTTTTAGCAGAATTCCCCAAACATTGCTGTCGAATCTGGTCGATAAAACGCCAACCACTCTGAAATAGAAAACAACAAGAAGCGAGAAGCCAAACACCTTTGCCACTGCTGTCATCGTGGATATGGCCACAATGCCGTAACCGAGCAGAATAAAAATAATGCAAAGTATTACTTTGGCGAGGTTGTCGAAAAATTGGCCAAGAGCTATGAATTCGGCCCTTTCAACGGCAAGGAACACTGATTCCATGAAACGTGAGCAACAGGCGGGAAAAAGCGAAGCCGAGCCTATGATCAAAGCGAGTGACAGTTCCCGATCATAATTCATGAATTGGAGGAAGCAATCCATAACGATTATGGCCAACGCACTGGACAAAAATCCGAACAACAGTGAATTCGCAGCATACGCGTTAACTTCCGAAGGTTTCCTGGAAATCTCCCTAACAACTAGCCCACCAAGTCCCATCGAGGCGATTGTTGTGAATACACTCATGTAGGACGATAAAATTGCGTATTGCCCGACTCCTTCCACGCCCAATCTACGGGACAGAACGTAGACCAGCAGTAAAGATACAAAAGGGTTGGCCCAGTTAGGGGCTGAAAGCGCGATAGTGTTTTTAAGAAGACTCGTCTTTGACCGGCACGCCATCTGTTTTCTCTGGGGAAATTTATTGGAACCCAATTGGCGCCACCTTATCACATGTGCTAACGTTAAATCCGGATTAATCTGTTTTCTAATTGCTGAAATTTGCAGGGCTCATTGGCTTGTTCATGAACATGGGTACGTTGTCAAAATTGTGGACTAAAATGCCCCAGGCGCTCTGGAAATGTCTGAAGATTGCCTTGCTACTGCTTCTAAGTGTCGAACTCCTCAGCTTCGCCCTGATGTCCATCCAGAATTACCTACTCTATGGAAGCGTTTACAGCCATGTCCCCGTTCGTTATGATCCCGATACGCTGTTCCTGATGACTGACAGAGTTCCTCCTTCAGACTACAACAGCGCGTCAGCAGACTCGAAACTAAACCGAATAGTCTGGATGTTCGGCGGATCCACGGTTAG
>JBMFSZ010000514.1:0-1751 GCA_049967315.1 Desulfomonilaceae bacterium | reverse complement strand
CACCAACCCCAGGCAGAATTATCAGACTTAGCTTCGACGGCGCAGAATTGCGCTACCTCGTCCATGTCACTTACGAGCCGGTCTCTGTCTCCTGTGGAAATGTGATGAGCCAAATCGTTAAAATTCTTCAGAAACATTTTAAGCATCCCTACCGAATAGGGATTGCCAAGAGCCAGATCAGCGTAAAGGCCAGAGGGCTGTTTGAACTGATGGCGCATCATCTCCAACAGTTTATCAAACCACATTCCGGCAGAATCTATTTCCTGACACGAGGCAAAACCCATTTCGATCAGTGTGCTTCCCAAACAGGTTAGTAATACGTGTCTTAACGTCTGGAAACATGCCATAAGTTTGTCATGCTCATCGGGATCGATTAAGGTAATTTTCGCCCCCGCATCTTCAAGAAAACTTCGAAGCGGATTCATCCATCTACTGACACGTGAAGGGCACAAAAAAAAGACCTGACCATCCAGGGAGGCTGTCGATGGCCCGAACAAAGGGTGCATTCCTATGACTTCACACTGGGAATATTTCAGCATCAGGTCAACAGGATCCCGTTTAACAGACGATATGTCCAGCAACAAAGCGTCCGATCTTATAAACTTGCCAACTGACTTCATTATCTCTTCAATTGCGGTCAATGGTGTCGCCAGCATGATCACATCACTGGATGTCACAATCGTGTCGGAAATCGGTGAATCCTTTCGGTCGGAAACCACAGCATCTATGCCAGCCTGTTGAAACAGGGAGGCAAACCAGCTTCCCATACGACCCTTGCCGCCGATAATACAAATTCTGGATTTTCTAAAGTCCACATCACTCAATACGTTGTCTAACCTCGGTTCGGAATATCTCAAACCCACTACAAATTTGTTGAATCGATATCGCCTATCGGATACGAACCTAGGATCTTCAGGAATTCTACATCAAGGCGAAGACTTTCAATCGCGTCCTTGACAGTGGGTGATTCCTGGTGACCTTCGATGTCTACGAAAAAGAAATACTCCCAATTTTTACTCTTCATGGGACGGGATTCGATTCGAGTAAGGTTCACAGATCTCTTTGCAAAATGTTCCAGGGCCTTGTGTAGCGAACCTGGCACATGGGCCGTGGAAAAGACCATGGAGGTTCTATCCTGGCCGCTCGGGGCGCTCTTATTTTTGCCCATCAGAAGGAATCTCGTAGTGTTGCTGAGACTGTCCTGAATATCTGACGCAAGGATTTTGAGGTTATGCTGAGAAGCCGTGACCTCGTTACCTATTGCCGCCGTGCCAGGCCGGGAAGCTGAAATACGTGCAGACTCGGCAGTACTTGATTCCGCCATTAGCGAGGCTTCCGGCAGGTGCTTTTTAAGCCAGTTGCGACACTGATTTAAGGCCTGGGGATGGGAATAAACCACAGAAATATTGTTCAGAGATGATTCTCTCGACATAAGTACGTGACGTATTTTTGAAAAAATCTCACCACAGATCAAAAGATTTGATTCTACAAAGAGATCCATGGTAGCGCTTACAGCGCCTTCAGAAGAATTTTCGACAGGGGTTATTCCAACATCTGCGAACCCCTTTTCAACCACGCCAAAGACATCATCAATTGAGACCTGCGGGAGGTAGAGCGCAGAATACCCAAATCTACGTAAGGCCGCCAAATGACTAAAAGTTCCTTCTGGCCCCAGAAAAGCGACACGTAGAGGTCGCTTGGCGCTACGACATGCAGAAATTATTTCGGAGAAAACGTTGGCAACCGATGAC
>JBMFSZ010000513.1:0-1768 GCA_049967315.1 Desulfomonilaceae bacterium | reverse complement strand
GGGTTGTGCAGAGGACTGTAAGTATCCCCGGTGTGTGTTTCGCTCAACCCATAGGCCGCCTCAACGATAAGCCCACCATTGGTGATTCTTCTCCAATCCTTAACGATATCTTCCGTGAGGAATGTGCCGAAGCTGGTGGCCATGCTAATCCTAAGTGAAGACAAATCCATAGAATATTCTTCAGAAATTTTCATTGTTGGAATATACATGGAAACAGTGCCATACATTTTAGAGCATTTAAGTTTAGTTATAGCCAAAGCAGTAGCAACGGGATCGAACCTCGTCATAGTGACGGCGGCGCCTCCTGAAAAAATGGGAATCGTTAGCCCGAAAAGCATACCGGCTATGTGATAAGTAGGCATTGCAGTCAACATGAAATCTTCAGGTCCACACTGGTATGCAGTTGCCATAGCGGCTGTTTTGTAAAGCTGGTTGGAATGAGTAAGGATGGCGGCTTTGGGCAGGCCAGTTGTACCACTTGTAAATTGTAGCAAGCAAGGATCATCCAATGAAACGTCGGGTAACAAACAATCTTGGGCAGGGTTATCCAGAATACAGCGTAACTCCACAGTTTCCGGAAAACTGACCCTTGGCCTGATCATGGTGTCATGAACCGGAAACAGAGGATCTTTTGGAAGGAAATCGGAAAATCCCGTAACGATCTTATGTTCAAACTTACATTTGTTGTGGGCCTCTTGGACATATTGGTGCAACTCGTCATGGAAGACTATGACTCTGGTGTCTGTCTGACTGAGCTCTTCTTCCAATTCCCAGGTTTTAAACATTGGGCTACATGGAACCACGATAGCCCCGGCCTTGTGAGCCCCTAGCTGGCAAATTGTATACTGTGGACAATTTTGCATATATAGAGCAATTCTATCTCCCTTCTTGATCCCCTGAGAAACCAGATAGCTGGCAAAGCGAGTCGTTAGAGTGTCCAATTCTTTGTAAGAAATTTCCAGACCATAAAAATTGATTGCCGCTTTATTCGGACTAACTTCCGCATGGATTCTCAGGTATTCGAAGACAGGCTTTTTGCCCAAAGGGTAATCAATTGCATGGGTATCAGGTCTTGAAGAGCTGTTTGAGAGAGATTTTGCCATTTTTTTACCTTTCCGCTGAAGAGGAAGCAAATGATGTGCCAGTTGTGAAGAGTCGCACAATACCTTATAAGGTATTGAAAAAACATGCAAAACATTGCTCAGAAAAAATGGAGAACAAGCTGTCTGGGACAGATGGATACGATATTACGGAGGATGTTGTCCGATATTTCGGATATTATTTGGGTCTGACTAGGCCAAGTTTTTTCATGCGAGATTCCAGAGTCGTTGGGATCAGACCAAGCAACTCCGCTGCGCCATTTTTCCCACGAATGCGCCAGTTAGTAAGTTGGAGGATCCTGAGAATGTGCTTGCGCTCAACTTCAACGAGGCTCATTTCTTCGCTGGACTCGAATCGTGAATCCACTGGCATGGAGGCGTTTAAAACGGGTCCCTCCGTAAGTATCACGGATCTTTCGGTGAGATTCATCAATTCCCGAACATTTCCTGGCCAACGATAATGTTGATAGGTTGCCATGGCTTGTCTTGGGATGGTTTCAATTTTTTTACCCATTTTTTTTGCGAATTTGTTGACGAACCACCAAATCAGAGCCGGGATATCTTCCCTGCGATCTCTCAAAGGTGGAACAGTAATCTTGAACACATTCAGACGGTAGTAAAGGTCAGGGCGGAAGTTTCCTTCCTGAACAGCTTTTTCCAGGTCTCTA
>JBMFSZ010000512.1:0-1769 GCA_049967315.1 Desulfomonilaceae bacterium | reverse complement strand
CCGTACCCCTGCATTCGAAGTAATTTGGCTCTTGATTGCAGCCTGGGGGGGTGTACGGCTCAGCATTGGAGTAGGTATGTTGGTCTTTAATTTAAACAGCCGTAATATTGACAAACATTGTTATGTGAGACCAGCTTTTGGTTTGATATGGAAGATTCCCAATCTCCATATTTAGCCGAATATGATTCGGCAAACCGTCACTGATGCGATTACTCCTATCAAGTCAGCCATTAGCCCAACCTGAATCGCATATTTTGTTTTTGTTATGCTGACGGCCCCAAAATATACAGCAACAACGTAGAGAGTAGTTTCTGTGCTACCCAAAATTACTGAGCCCAATTTCGCCTGAAAAGAATCGGCGCCATGCGAAGATATAATCTCCCCTAATATCCCGAGTGAAGCAGCTCCTGACAAAGGTCTGGTGAGGGCTAAAGCCACAATGTCCGAGGTGATCCCCAAATTCCTTAATGATGAAGGGATAAAACTGGTTAGTATATCCATGGCGCCGGATGAACGAAACATTCCTACGGCCACTAATATTGCCACCAGATAAGGTATAATATTGACTGCGACATCAAAGCCCTGTTTTGCGCCCTCTACAAAGGTTTCATAGACCTTGACACCCTTCAGGATCCCATAAAATGGAATACCTACCAAAAAAACGAGCAGGATCAAACTTGATGCTGTGGAAGCTGATTCGCTAATAGACAGAACCTCCCGAAATCTCGCCCAATCAGTCCTGATACCTTTTCATCCTGGACATCAGTCGGGCAACACAGAATGCGGAAACCGTAGAAAAACTTGTGGCGATTATGGCTGGTAAAATGACTACAGCAGGGTCTTTTGAACCACCTGCAGCCAAGAGGGCTATTGCTCCGAAGGGCACCAACTGCAGGCTCGAAGTATTGAGAGCCAGAAACATGCACATTGCATTGGTAGCGGTACCCTTAATATCGTTTAGCGTATCCAGGTCTTTCATCGCCTTTATCCCGAGAGGTGTGGCGGCATTACTTAGGCCAAACATATTAGCGATCATATTCGAAGCCATACTTGCGATAGCCTGATGGCCTCTGGGAACGCCCGGAAATATTCTTACCATCAGGGGAGCAATGATGGAGCTGAGTTTTTCAGTAAGTCCACTTTTTTCTGCTATTCGCATCATCCCCAGCCATAAAGACATGATCCCGGTCAACCCCAACGATAATTTGAACGCATTCATAGCGGAATCCGGTACAGAATTGACCAGTTGTTTCACGTTACCTGTTAGCAGTGCGGTCACAGCAGAAAAGAATAGAAGGCCAAACCAGATAAGATTCAACAATGATTTTCTCCCTATCTCACAGCTATTTCTTTTTTCCTGGTGACGATTTGGCAGGTTCAGACTTGGTTGTCTTTGAACTCTCTTTTTGTTTGGCCTTTTCCAGGTTGTCCTGAATGATTTTGTTCCCTGGCGCTAGCTTGGCTGCTTTAGAGAGCAAACTAATTTGCTGCTTTATATCCCCCTTACTTTCCAGACTCACTGCGAGATCATTATAAGCCAAGGCTAAATCCTGTTTAATTTGGGGGTTGTCCGGTGAGATTGCCATAGCCTTGTTCAAATTTTGAATCTCTTGGTCATGTTTTCCTTTTTCTCCGAACGTAATGGCCTGGTTATGATAAATTGCGGCAAGGTTTGTCTGCGCTACCTTATTTTTTGGATCGTGCTTTAGCGCTTTTTCCAGGAGAGATGCTGCCTTGTCCACTTGCCCCGACTTGTATTCTTTTACACC
>JBMFSZ010000511.1:0-1793 GCA_049967315.1 Desulfomonilaceae bacterium | reverse complement strand
CCATATATCGAAATAATTTCTGTCAGAAACCCATTGGAGATTTGTTTTAAGTCGGGCGGCGCCGGAAAAACTCTGGTCGTGACGCCACGTACCGTAAAAAAGATTTCTTATGGGGTCAGGTGGTGGACCATACTTCCAGTCATAGGTATATTCTCCGTAAAAACGACCCTTGAGATCTTCAGTGGGGTTATATCTGAATTCCAGACCACCCTGGAAGGCTCGTTTCGAACAGAATCTCGGAGAAATCGTGGCGTCTACGCTAGGTGATATATTCAAAAAAAAAGGCGCCCTGATATCTATGCCTCGCAATGTGCTGCTAGCCACGGAAGGCATTAAAAAACCGGTTTGACGTTCACGCTTGGCAGGGTAAATCAGCCATGGAAGATAGAATACAGGGATGTCCCTTATGTAGAAAAAACCGTGTTTGAGTGTGCCGTATCCTTCCAGGGTTACATCAAGGTCTTTTCCGGTGATTTTCCAATCAGGAGTCGCCCCGTCGCATGTTGTGAAACTGCCTTCTTTAACGCTATACTCAGCAGACCCCTTTTTCTCCAGTTCTTTGCCTTGAAGATAAATGTGCTGCCGAGTTAGCAGTAGTTTTCCGTTAAAAAGAACGCCAGTGGAGGCTTTTAGGTTTATTGTAACCTTTTCCGCCTCGATGACATCGGCCCCGGACCTCACGATAACACCACCAGTCGCCGTCAACTCACCTGTTTTTCCTTCATACACTATGCTGTCGGCACGAAGCTTGGTGCTGCCCTGGGTCAAGCTCACATTACCATGGGCCGTATAGGTGTTCGTCTTATAATTATATGAAAGCCTCTCGGCAGACATTTTGACAGGCAGATCACCTGGCAAGATCGAGGTAGGGACAGTTGTCTCAATCGTTCCTTGTTCGAGCGCGACTGCTAAACCATAATGGCCTCCCAAAACAGTAAACACGATTGAAATTACTATGGCCCGAACATAATAAAAAGTTGTTCTTTGTCGAGATATCACTCGTCTTTTTTCCCACACGCTCTCCGAACAGGGCCAATCATGTACAATGAGCCGGCTGCAACAATCACATCGTTTCTATCCGCTTGCTCTCGCAGGGCCCAAAAACCATTTTCTATTGAATCTACTGGAAAGGCGTCAGTTCCAGAATCTCTCACTAGTTTACACAAAGCTTCCGGTTTGACACTACGGTCACTTTGAGGCGCAACGCAGGCCACTTTCCTGGCGATAGGCGCAATGGTCCGGACTAATGTTTCCACATTCTTGTCCTTCAATATTCCAAGCAGAAGCAAAGGCCGTTGAGACGGGTAGAGCTTTTTCAGCGAACTCTTCAATAGTCGCATGCCTTCGGGAGTATGAGCTCCATCGATGACTACATAGGGAGATTTGCTCAATAGCTCAAACCTTCCTGGAAACTGAGTAATCGAAACACCTTCCCGTATAGCGGCTTCAGGGATCACGTATCCCATTTTTATGAGTTCCTCGACGGTTCTGATCGCAAGTGACGCATTTTTCATTTGATGCGCGCCTGTCATAGCGAGCCGCAATCCTTCGATAGCCATGTCTTGGGATTGATAATCAAATGTGTCTAGAGTTTTTCTTATGCCTCTGAAAGACCGTCCGAATTCAAACACTGTTGTATTTAAGGAACGCGCAGTATGCAAAATAACCTCACGCGCTTCATCACGACTCGCTCCAGTAACGACAGGAACGCGGCTTTTTATTATTCCCGCCTTCTCTGTAGCTACCGCTTTAATTCCATGTCCCAGGTAATCTTCATGCTCTTTCGATATGTC
>JBMFSZ010000510.1:0-1828 GCA_049967315.1 Desulfomonilaceae bacterium | reverse complement strand
GAGGGTAGCAGCATGAACAAGCAGCTTGCACCTAAAGATCGCGTTCAAGTGTCTCAAACCTTCGGACCACTTCTAAAAGACTATCATAGATTGACACAATCTCTCTGGAGAATATAGATTCTTGCTATGTTAAAATTTAAGGAGAAAACATGCGATTTCCCGAATATAGGCCCCGACGATTAAGAAAATCTGAAACCATCAGAAAGATGGTCCGTGAGACGAATCTGGAAGTTACGGATTTTATCCTCCCCCTATTTGTTGTTGAAGGGAAGGGTGTAAAAAATGCCCTGACTTCATTACCAGGTCATTTCCAGTATTCTCCAGATATTTTGGTTAGAGAAGTAAAGGAAGTTGTCAAAAGCGGGGTGCCCGCTGTAATTCTTTTCGGTATCCCCTCTGAAAAAGACGCTGTCGGTTCCCAGGCATATGCCAAAGATGGTATCACACAAAAGGCTATCAAAGCGCTCAAGGACGCTTACCCCGAACTAGTGGTGATCACTGATGTATGCCTTTGCGAATATACTGATCATGGACACTGTGGGGTCATATCGCAAGGCGATGTGGATAATGATTCAACACTGGATATTCTAGCCAAGGTTTCTGTCTCGCACGTTAAGGCTGGCGCCGACATGGTAGCTCCTAGCGACATGATGGACGGTCGTGTAGGAGCTATAAGGGAAGCGCTTGACGAATCCGGATATGAATCTGTTCCAATAATGGCTTATTCTGCCAAATATTGTTCGGCTTTTTACGGTCCTTTTCGGGACGCAGCCCAATCGGCTCCGCAGTTCGGTGATCGCAAATCCTACCAGATGGACCCAGCAAATACGGATGAGGCAATACGCGAGGTAGAACTTGACATTGACGAAGGCACCGACATTGTCATGGTAAAGCCGGCGCTCCCGTACCTGGATATCATCTGGCGAGTGCGGACGTCTTTTAACCGGCCAATTGCGGCCTATAACGTCAGTGGTGAGTATGCCATGGTGAAGGCGGCGGCTCAAAACAGCTGGATCGATGGTCAAAGATGTATGTTGGAAGTTTTAACTTCCATTAAAAGAGCAGGAGCTGACCTGATAATAACCTACCACGCCGTTGAAGCGGCGCATGCCATTCGTGAGCGTTGAGCCGAGGAGTAGTATTGAAAGCATTTTCTTTAAGACTTGTAGCTTGGGAAATGACCAGGCGATGTAATCTGAAATGCGTCCACTGCCGAGCTGGGGCTTCAGACCAGCTTGATCCGGATGAGCTATCGTTTGATGAAGGCCGGAAACTCATTGAAGAAATTCGGGAACAAGGCACTCCCATACTGATCATGACGGGCGGCGAGCCGTTGATGAGAAAGGACTTTTTCCCATTGGCGGATCACGCGGTGAAAACGGGGCTAAGGCCTGTGCTAGCTACTAACGGAGCGCTTGTAACACGTGAAGTCGCTGCTGAACTAGCCAAAGTGGGTATCCCAAGGGCCAGTGTTAGTCTTGATGGTCCAACACCAACTGACCATGACGCGTTTCGTGGTGTCCCGGGAGCATTCGAATCTTCCCTGAAAGGGATCGAAATGCTCAAGGCTGCCGGGATCGGAGTGCAAATTAATACGACTTTAGCTAGGCGTAACAGACTCCAACTCGGGGAAATGCTGAAACTGGCTGAAAAAGTTGGGGCTACAGCGTTCCATGTTTTTTTGCTGGTGCCTACAGGACGAGCTCGAGAATTAGCCGGGGAGGAAATGGGGCCGGAAGAATATGAACAGACACTTTTGGAGTTCTATCGATTAAGCCGTAAAACAAAAATGGAAACAAAGGCCACCTGCGCGCCCCAATATTACCGC
>JBMFSZ010000509.1:0-1836 GCA_049967315.1 Desulfomonilaceae bacterium | reverse complement strand
CTTTCGAGGATCCCAAAGTCAAGCTTGTTGGCGGCAAAAGTATCCCGAAGTACCAGTCCGAGCCTCCTGATTGGCTGGAAGCTTTTTGGTATCGCGACGGCAACTTGAAGCAATGTTTCTACCTGAGCCTGGTAGATTTTGGTGACAAAATGAGTGAAATTGACCCCATTTATGTTTGGGGCCTGAATTTTGCTATTCGTCGGGAAACGCTGTTTGAATTAGGTGGGTTCAATCCGGAGTGTGTTCCCAAAGCATTTCAGCGTTATCAAGGAGATGGAGACACTGGTTTGGCATGGAAGGTTAAAGCCGCGGGATACAGCATTATATACCAGCCTAAAGCTGCCGTTCACCACATTGTTCCCAGTCAACGCCTTACAATTGACTACTTTATTGAAAGGATGTTCTCCGCAGGGGTTAGCGATTCCTACACTACCATCAGGAGGAACAAGGGCATAAAGTCCGAGTGGAAAATTTGTGAGCCAATACCGAATATCCTGCGCTTATTTCGAAGAATTTCCAGCAAATTATCGAGAGATCCATTCAGCGTCATCAAACAGAGAGTTCGTGAAGCATGGCTTGAAGGATACTTGTTTCATAGAAATCAAGTGAGAAACGATCCAGAGTTACTGGAATGGGTCGTCAAGGAAAACTACTGGGATTATCGTTACGGCCCCTTCATCTCGGATGAGACTGAAAGATAGGACGTAATGGGTTTGAATGCCCCCGAAACTCTCGCGGGAAAACCGAAACACAAATTGGAAACAAACTTTGAAATAGGCCGAGCATGCGAGGCTGATAAAGAATCGATCCTGGAATTGGAGCACACAGTCTGGGGAGGAGCTGAAGAAGCCACCGCCAAATATTTCGATTGGCTCACGATTCAAAACCCTCCGTGGACGGCGTTAACTCATGTCGCAAGGGACGAATCCGGCGATGTTATATCCATGCATGTTGTCCTGCCAGTTCCCGCCGTTTACAAGGGGGAACATATAAAGGCCGGAATTTCGCTGAATATTGCTACTGATCCCCGTCACCGCAGAAAAGGTCTCTCAATTCAAGTCGCCAAATCAATATATGAGGAGGCCAGAAGGTTGGGGATAAAAATCTTTTTGTCAGTGCCAAACTCCACGAGTATTGGACTTTTTCTCACGAAAAACGGCTTCCAGGACCTTCGGTATCCACGAATGGTGGTGAGGTGGATTGATCCTTCAACTTTCCTCGCCGAACACGGTTTTCTTGCATTGGGCGGACTAGCGCAATTTTTGGGAATACGGTTCATCAAGAGACGCGTCAAAAATTCCGACCTTTTAGAGAATATCAGATTTCTTGAAAATATCGACAGTTTGAAGCTCGATAACATTCTGGAACCGGCTGAGTTTTGTCTCGCTCCTGACGTAGAATGGCTAAAATGGCGTTACATGCGCCACCCCTTCCGGAAATATGAGTTTGTTCTAGCTGGGAAAGAAACTGACCCTCAAGCGCTAGTTGTTTTCCATATCCTCGAGCAATATAGGAGGGCTCTGATAATGGAATTCTTCGTAGCGCAAAACATACCAGTTTCAACTGTGAGTCAGATTTTGGACAGTGTAGCGGAAAGGTGCAGAATCGCCGGGTGCTCATCCTTAATCAGTCTGGCAGTCGCCAAATCCAGAAAAGCAGGGTTGCTAAGGGCTGGCGGATTCTGGGCTTTCCCGTTTTCTTCAGTGTGGAAACCTAAAATAGTGGTTGGAACCGATTCCCAAATCCAGTCCCGCTTGTCTATCCAATCAATTGACGTCTCTTACGGTTCCCTTATCAACATCGAATAATGCCCCTCGTGGCCCAGATCCGGAAAAC
>JBMFSZ010000508.1:0-1849 GCA_049967315.1 Desulfomonilaceae bacterium | reverse complement strand
CAGCAGGGTTCCAATTTTCTGGTTAATGACAAGGCCTGGGCATAGAGCTTCCCAAACCCCAATGCTTGACATTTGTTCAATTGCCGGCAGCGGATTCCGTTCATTTAAAATGTGAAGCAACTCATTGAAAAGCCGCTTTCCTTCGACCTTCTCGAAGATCTTTATTTTTAAGGCTCCCTTAATAAGCGTTAAAGTGTGTTTGCTGATAGTTAGGTTGAATCGGCTGGCAAAACGAACCGCTCGTAGAATTCGAGTAGGGTCTTCCACAAAGGCTAGGTTATGTAAGACACGAATCACTCTTTCCTTTATGTCTCTGACACCACCAAAGAAATCTATTAATGTCCCCCACCGTAACGGATTTAGGCAAATGGCCAGAGTATTTATAGTGAAGTCGCGTCTGTAAAGATCACGTTTTATGGAACTGGTTTCAACTTGAGGTAACGCTCCTGGACTGTCGTAGTACTCATGTCTGGCGGTTGCAACATCTATTTTGAAACCATTCTCGAAGAGGATTACGGCTGTGCCAAATTTTTCGTGGCTCTTGACTCGACAGTTCAAATACGAATCGGCCAGAGCCTTGGCAAACAAAATCCCATCTCCTTCAACAACAAGATCAATGTCCAGATTGTAATTTCTGAACAGCAGATCGCGCACGGCGCCACCAACAAGAAAGACTTCGTAGTTAAGATTTGCCGCGATTTGACCAGCTCTTTTCAAAATTTCAAAAACTTCCTTCGGGGTTCTTTCTTCCAGAAGTTTTTTTACGCTCTTACGTCGTTCCCGTCCCCCTGAAAAGTCGTCAGAACTGGTTGAATCGCTAACCTTTGGCAGCTTGAGATGCTCGAGGAGATCACTTCTTGATATGACCCCTACCACGTGGCCATCGTCTATCACTGGGACCAGTCTGTGACGGCCATCTACCGTAATTCTTAGAACCTGGTCAATCGATTCATCCGAGGTGACAAAGACCACGCCGGGATTCATAAAATCGGATACACGATGATTTTGCAGGCCGTGGTGTTTTGCTTTGTCCACAGCTGACCTGTGGAGGATTCCCAGCAATGATTCATTTTTTTCTACAGGTAGTGAGCTAATTTGATATCTGCTCAGTAATTCTGATGCTTCTTCTATATTTTGATCAGGGCCTATGGTGATTACCGGTCGAGACATTATTTCTGATGCCTTGTGTTTCGGGTGAGCTCTAGTTCTCAGGGCGTTCAGAATTCTGTCCTTCACCTGAAAAATGGAAAGATCTCTTATTGTCGCGCTAGCGGCCGTTGCATGGCCTCCTCCTCCTAATTCGGATGCGATTTCTCCAACATTCAGGTCCGGGACGTTGCTACGCGCAATAAGATGAATTCTATCCTCCATCAATACTATTGCTATTACAACATCGTAATTTTCCATTTCCTTGAATTTGTGAACAAGTATCGCCAGGTCTCCGACGTAGCCTTCAGCATTCGCAGTCGCTATGATGGCTTCGACATCCCCGAAGCGGAAAACCTCAGATCCTTCGATAAATTGGTGTAGGATATCAATTTGATCCTTGGTCAAATCGCTTGTCATCATGTTTGCGACTATATTCAAGTTGGCTCCACGTCTCAAAAGCCACTCCGCCGCACGCAAATCATTGGGAGTTGTTGATGAAAATGTGAATGATCCGGTATCCTCGTATATGCCAAGAGCCAACACCGTGGCCTCTTCAGAGTTAATCTGTGTTTTATTCCTGCGGAACATGTCTATGAAAATAGTGACGGTGGATCCTACTCTGCTAATAATTTCCACGGAGCCATGGATGTCATCATCTGAAGTGGGATGGTGATCATAAATGTGGACTTCCACCTGATCG
>JBMFSZ010000507.1:0-1877 GCA_049967315.1 Desulfomonilaceae bacterium | reverse complement strand
CCTATCTCGAAAAGGCTGTTTTAGCAAAAGCTGACGCCATGATAACTGGTGATGTACGTTATCATGGCGCTCTCGATGCTGAATTCCATCAAATTTCCCTTATAGACGCAGGTCATTTCGGGTTGGAAAGATACGCCAGCAAATTGATGAAAGAAAAATTTGAAACTGAATTTTCAAAATTGGACTGGAACGTTAGTCTCTATATCTGTCACTCGGAACAAGATCCATTTACCGATATGCGGTTTCAAGGACTAGGAGGAATCGTAAATTGAAAGAACAGTTGCAACTGCTTATGCGACTTCAGGACATAGATGTTCAGGTAGATCAACAGGAAGCTATTCTTGAACAGTTGCCCAAAGAACTACAGGAAATGGCCAGGAATCTGGTTTCTCTAAGGCATGAAATATCCGAAAGCCAGGATAAAATTTCTTCAATTGAAGTTGATTTGCAAACAAAAGAGTCAGAATTGAATGTGGAGCAAGAAAAAATTAAGCGCTCCGAACGTAGACTCCTAAGCATTAAAAACCTCAAGGAACACGAGGCTCTTTCCAGAGAAATCAGGCTAGGTAAAAAAGTCGCAGGCGAAATAGAAGAAAGTTTGCTCGATCTCATGAATCGTTTCGAGCAATTGAAAAAGCTGGTTGAGAAAAAACAGGCTGAATACTCTGACTGTGAAAACACTTTGGTGGACAAAAAAACTCAGTCCGAGAAAATTCTTCTCGAAGCCACCAAGGCCTTGGAATCATTGAAGGCTGAGCAACACAAATTGGCTGAAAATGTAAATAAAGAGTATTATAAAAGATATACTATGGTAAGAAAACTACGCGGCAATGCTATAGCTGAAATGGTCAATGGTTCATGCGACGGCTGCCATATAGCCATTCCACCGCAGATGGGCCTTCAAGTTCTGAGACAGCAGGAATTCATCTATTGCCCAAATTGCCACAGAATACTGTATGTCAAACCGGAGAACATTCCTTCACCAAACGGAGAGCAATGATCTTTGGTTCAGCGTCTAGCTTTATTCATCAATTCGATATCCTTGCCACTTTTTTAAAAAATTGGGTCGATATTAGTTTGTTACTTTATTGATTTGAGGTTGAGAGGTTTCCATGCTTCCGAAGGAGTTTTTAACCGGTGTCACAAAGGAAGACATTGAACGAATCATACGAATTGAGCACTCAGACCCACATAGTGTTCTTGGGGCTCATCCATCAAGAATCGATGGTCAGGACGGTCTGATCTTCAGGTTTTTTCATCCGGAGGCAATATCAGCTCAACTTATTATCGATGATGAGCCAATAGCATTGAAATCGACTGATTTAACTGGTTTTTTCTGGGCATGGCTCCCAAATCGATTTCTACCATTGGAATACCTGGTAAAGTTCATTTTTGAAAATGGGGATTCCTGGACAATTGACTCTCCGTACCGCTTCATGCCTACTCTCGGTGATCTGGATCTGCACTTTATGGGAGAAGGAAAACACTACGACCTTTATGAAAAAATGGGGGCTCATCCCTGTTCTATTGACGGTTCTCTAGGTGTGTCTTTTTGTGTTTGGGCGCCTAATGCCAAGAGAGTCAGTGTAATCGGCGATTTTAACAATTGGGACGGACGCTTATTCCCTATGCGGTGTATGGGAGGATCGGGAATTTGGGAGCTTTTTATACCTGGTTTATCTCAAGGAAGCTTGTACAAATTTGAAATCAAGTCAAATATGGATGTGATACGAATCAAGACTGATCCATTTGCTTTCGGGATGGAATTAAGACCAGGCACTGCATCCAAAATATGGGACCTCGATACCTATATTTGGACCGATAAAGAATGGATCCAAAATAGGGATCGTATTGATCACTTTGCTTCCCGTATGAAC
>JBMFSZ010000506.1:0-1883 GCA_049967315.1 Desulfomonilaceae bacterium | reverse complement strand
TGTTCCGCTCGAAGAAGTGACCTGTTTTCGGCAGACTAGTGGAACCACAGGTCAACCGGTTTATCAACCAGATACTTGGCAGGATTGGGAATGGTGGTCAGAATGCTGGGCGACTTTATTGTGGGCGCAAGGCTATCGTCCAGATGACAGAGTGTTTCTTCCGTTTGGTTACAACGTTTTCGTGGCTTTCTGGGCGGGACATTACGCGTCGGAAAAAATTGGATGCGAAACTATTCCGGGAGGTGTTCTTGATACGAGAGCGCGTATCCTCAAAATTCAGGAACTCCAACCCACCGCCCTTATGGGCACCCCGACGTACATGTTGGGAATGGCCGAAATGGCAAGAAAAAAAATGGGAATTGATCCGAAAAAGTTAAGCGTGAACAAAATTACATGCGCAGGAGAACCAGGGGCCTTGATTACCTCGACCAAGCGGCGTATCGAAGACGCGTGGGGGGCAAAAGTATACGACCACGCAGGAGCAACCGAAATTGGAGCATGGGGGTTCGAATGCTCCGCCCAATGTGGGGGAATCCACGTAAATGAAGCCATGTTCCTGGCAGAAGTCGAAGATCTTGAAACAGGCGAGCCGGTCACTGAACCTGGAGCAAGGGGCAGATTGGTGATCACGGCTCTGGACAGGTTGGCTCAACCATGTATTCGTTTTGATTCAAAAGACATTGTTGAAATCTCGGATCAAACATGCGCCTGTGGCCGTACGTACAAGATATTCCGAGGTGGCGTTATTGGCCGTGCGGACGACATTACCAAGGTTAAAGGGGTGCTGTTAGCCCCTTCAGCAATCGAAGATGTAGTCCGCTCCATGGAGGGGCTAGGTGATAATTATGAGGTAGTTGTAGACAAAAAAGGAGACGCTGATAGCATAAGCCTCAAGGTAGAACTGTCGCCCGGTTTTCCTGAAGGACGAATAAATGAACTCAAGACAGAATTATCTTCCCAGCTTCGTTTAAAAACCAATCTCGGATACCAGATCGAATTTTATCCCGAGAACAGCCTTCCTCGTTACGAACTCAAGGCCAAGCGTTTCAGGGATCTGAGACATAAGGAGATTTGAGCGTGAATTCACCCATGTCACTGGAACAAAAACGTGAGCTGGTCGATAATCTTTTCCGCCTCGCTCAACAACTTGGTGAGTGTTCAGCGGATTTTCCGGCGGTAGACCGCAACACAAAGCGCATTTTAGCGTCCCTGGAAATGCTTAGAATCAACCTCGAAGAAAGCTAGAGCGGTTTTCGGATTCCATCATGCCATCAAGATTCGGAGATAAATTATTAGCCTAGATTGTATGTTCGAGACCCCTTCCATTAGGAGTAGTAATCTACATGCTGAATGAAGGAGTACCCGGTGGGAAAAGCATACTAGTAGTTTGACCCATCCCATGAAATCTCAAACAGGTCTCGTATGCCTTCAAGACCTTTAAGCTCAACCTGTATCATGCGAATCGCTCTGATGCGGTTCTCAATAAGCATGTAGGTTTCACCCGATATCAATATCATTCCACCTTCGGCTATGGATTCAATTCTTTTGGTTGTATTGACGGCTGACCCAACCACACCGTATTTCCCCCTTTTCTCGGACCCTATGTCGCCAACCACGACCTGGCCGGTATGAATCCCTATTCCCATCTTCAATTCAGGAAGTCCTTCAACGAGATTCTCTTGCGACACTGACAAGAGGGCTATCTGCATCTTTATGGCCGAATTCAGGGCATCCATTACGCAGTCAGGAACGTTATGACGTCCCCTGTCAAAGAAGGCCAATATGCCATCACCGTAAAAGTCAACAACCACACCGCCGTTTTCTTCAATAATCTCAGTCATTCGTGACAAATATTTGTTAAGCAATTTGACAACCTCGACCGG
>JBMFSZ010000505.1:0-1884 GCA_049967315.1 Desulfomonilaceae bacterium | reverse complement strand
GCTATGCAGAAACTGCTTGGTGTGAGTGAACCAGATTACGGTCAACTTTTTGACCACATGCTGGTAATGGAGGGGAACCCGGTTCCCAGAAACGAGCTGATTTTGCCCAAGGTAGAAGGTGAAATAGCCTTTGTGCTCAAAAAGGACCTGAAAGGACCGGGGATCACGATAGCGGATGTGCTTCGGGCCTCTGAAGGAGTTATGGCATCCATTGAGATCGTGGACAGCAGGATAAAGGATTGGAAAATCAAGCTTCCGGACACTATAGCCGACAATGCGTCAAGCGCAGGCTTTGTCTTGGGCAGTCGGTTGGTCCCTGTCAAGGAAGTGGATCTGCGCCTGCTGGGTATGGTCTTTGAGAAAAACGGTGAAATTATAAATACAGGAGCAGGCGCAGCCGTTTGGGGACATCCTGCGGCTTCTGTCGCGTGGCTGGCCAACAGCCTCGCAGCTTTTGACGACTCTCTCAAAGCTGGAGAAATCATTCTTTCTGGAGCCCTTACGGCGGCTGTTGACGCTCAGTCCAATGACTCTTTCCTGATTTCCTTTCAGCATTTGGGTACTGTTGGCGTACGATTTGTGTAAAGGTTTTCGTGTCCAAGCAGTAGGATACGCCACGTCAGATTATACGGTTCCAGAAGCTGCGTTGTTCAAGATACGAGTTTTCCCCATAAAAAAAGGAGGCGCAACAAGATGAAACTCGTAACTCTCAAGCCGGTAGTAGATATCGAAAAATGTAAAGGATGCAAAACGTGTGTAAAAGTATGCCCCGTTTTGGCTATTAGCATGCACGAAAAACTGGCGGTCGTGAATGCCGACCGATGCCGAGGTTGCGGTGATTGCGAGCAGCGTTGCCCGGAAAACGCGATCGCCATGGTTTTACGGGATAAACCCTTATTAGCTAAAGCGGAGATCGAAGGCCTGGATTACGAAGAGATCACCAATCTGTGCCGCAAAGCAAAATTCCACCCCGAACAGATCATTTGCTATTGCACTGCCACTAGGGCGGACGAGGTTGCCGCAGCCATCATGCGTGGAGCAAAAACGCCCGATGAAATTTCTTACATGACAGGTGTTCGAACGGGCTGTAAGGTCGAATGCATTCAACCTATCCTTCGCATGCTCGAAGCCGCAGGCATTGAGCCCAAACCTTCTCCCGGCGGTTGGCAGTGGTACGGGCGTACCATTACCGCGTGGGAAATTCCGGAAGAAGTAAAAAGGAAATATGCCAGTCGCGGCTTCTATTTTGACGAGGATATTGATCTTCTAAACCGCGTGGTAAACGCCCCTCTTCAGGGAAAGGAGTGATACACGATGCGCCCCCCTATTCTCCCAATTGCTCCACGACCATCCCAGTATGGAATTGACCCATCTCTGGTCAAGACAAGAGTTTGTGAACTCCCTGGCATGACATCAGTCACTCTTAAGGAACTCTTTCCTGATCTGCCGTCCGTGATTTTCCCGTCAGATGAGGGAATTTCCGCTATACGAAGATATACAGAGCAGGCGCTAGCCAATATCGACATGAGTAAAATCAAGCCCGAACACAAGGTTAACATACTATCGTCACATCATGGATTTACGCTCTTGGGTGGCGAACCTTACGCAGAAATGCTTCGGACCATCCGTGACATGATCGAGCAAAAAACAGGCTGCAGCAATATCCGGCTGCGCTCTGGAGTTGGTTTGCGGTTCCGCGAGACAGAAGAATACATCCGTCGTTACAAGCTTGACGAATATTTCAAGGGAAAAGCCCGCGGCGTTGCGCCAGTTGACGAGGGCATTGCGATTGACACAGAAATCGGAACACTTTACGGCATAAAACGGATATATGACGCTGACTGGATTGTTCACGCTCATAACAGTGACGTAAGGGAGGTTCAC
>JBMFSZ010000504.1:0-1929 GCA_049967315.1 Desulfomonilaceae bacterium | reverse complement strand
CTGCTCCTTTAGTTTTGATTAATTTAGAGCAGACTTTGCACTTAAACCACTGTCCTTTTTTCTTGGACCATTAATTTTGATCTCACGTTAGTTAAGATTATCGGGTTGATCAATTTGGTTGGGGCTGCAGTCGGTCTAGCGGCATCCAAAAATACTCTAAAATTGTGCATAGCAAACCCTTTTGAAACCGGCGGAAACATAGATGCAATTCTGACAAGTTCGCTCGCCGAGTTAATGGAAAGCGGCAAATTGATGTTCCGAGATTATGCCCATGAGTATCGACTATGGGAAGGGTCTGATTTCGACGTGGCCACGGCTCTCAGGAAGCAGAAATCACTACTAGTCAACGAGTCACTCGTGAAAATACTCGAATCAGCGGCCCCTTTGGCCCCTATTATAGCCGCTCGACATTCCTATTTAACAGGCACCCTGACGAAGTTTTCCCGCCACTGGATTGACTTGGACTCTATTCATGATCTCGGTTCATTAGATTTGGATGAAAACGCGGACGGTCTCCTGTTTTACTGTTTTGGCGAGGAACGGCTACCCGGAGAACTCCCCGACGCTACCCGCGATGGAAGGCCTATAGTCATTGCATATAGCTCAAGTATTCGGCAGGTGTCGCACATGGCGCTGGAAGCCAAGGCTGCCTCGGATCTTCTTAAAGTCTCGAGCGATTTGGCGAGAGATGGAATTGCCAGAAAAGAAGTTAAATTCCGTGCTCAAACATCTAAACGTCTGCTGGAAGAGAGGTTAAAGGAAATCTTCTCGATCAACAATGGTGAAACACTCTGGTTTGCCCAACACGCTAAATTCAGACCAGATTCACATCGCGATATTTCCTCCATTTTATCTGATACTTGCGACCGTTACTATAACAAGCGGCCGATAATAAGAAATGAATTAGTCAACCGAAACAAGTTGACATCCGCAGCAGCTAGAGCTCGTCGTGAACTCCTGGAGGCGATGACTACCTCACATCACTTACCCGCCTTTGGGTTAACTGGAACTGGTCCCGAGGTTGCTATCTACCGTACTGTGATCCTTGCCGAAAAAATGCATATAAAGACAAATGACTTTTCCTGGAAGATTGTACCACCTGAGCCATCAAGCTCTTTGTATCATGCATGGAATGAAATCAAGTCCATTTTGGAAAGGAATAGTGAAACTTCGATAAACCTCAAAGACCTATTTTTGACGCTGAAGAAGCCACCTTTCGGTATAAAAAATGGCCCCATTCCAATCATTGTCGGTTTGTTTCTTGTCGTGGAATCCGCAGAAGTGGGTTTGTTTCAGGAAGGGGCTTATTGTCCCGCCATCGGTCCTGAAGAGATGGAACTCATGGCCAAACGGCCATCACTATTCTCCGTTAAACAATTCAAGCTGACGGAAAATAAAAGATTACTTTTGGACTTATATAGAACAGTCTTAGGGGTAACCCCGATAGGCAGCGGCGATAAATTTCGAAACTCATCCATAATAAATATCGTCGGGCCGCTTGTGACATTCTTCGCCAACCTACCCCAATACGTACAACAGACCAAAACCATATCGACCGATGCGCAAAAACTTAGACAAGTTGTCTTGCAGGCTAAAGAACCAGCAGACCTCCTTTTTCAACAAATCCCTCATGCCCTAGGAATCGAAGGGCTGGATGAAACCCAGGATAAAAAACTCGTTAAACAATTTGAAGGTCGGCTTGACCAGGCTTTGAGTGAAATAAAGAAAGCTTTTCCTGCGCTTCTTAAGCGTGTTTGTTCATCATACAGCCGTGTTTTTCATCACGATGGAGATACGAGCACTTTGCGTAAAAAGCTGGTGGCACGTTTTGGCCCCTTGGCCCATAAATCCTCAGAAGTGGTCCGAAGGTTTGAGACACTTGAACGCGATCTTTAGGTGCAAGCTGCTTGTTCATGCTGCTACCCTCTG
>JBMFSZ010000503.1:0-1951 GCA_049967315.1 Desulfomonilaceae bacterium | reverse complement strand
GCGCAGTCATGCAGATGATCTGTCACGGAATAAGCACCGGAGCATTGTTTATTCTGGTGGGAATGATCCAGGAACGAACTGGCACTCGCGATCTCAATCTCATGGGCGGTCTCTGCAATACTATACCCAGGATAGGCGCAGTTGGACTTCTTTTCGCTCTAGCTTCCCTGGGACTTCCCGGATTAGGTAATTTCGTGGGTGAATTTCTGGTTTTGCTTGGTCTGTATCAGGCATATCCTTTAATGTCGGTCCCTGCAGCGTTAGGTATAGTGATGGCGGTTATCTATTCATTAAGGATGGTAAACAGGACTTTTTTCGGTCCGCTGAGACAACCCCGTGCGATTCAGGATATGTGGCCGCGTGAAAGCGCACTGATGTCATCATTGATTCTTCTGATCGTGTGGTTAGGGCTATTTCCCCAGTCGGTACTGAATATCGCGAAACCTTCGCTGAAATTTATTGGAGAAAAATCTGGGGTGAGTCTTACTCAAAAACCGTCTTGGACAAATTCCCTTGAATCACTATCAAAGCTGCAACCAGCAAAGAACAGACACGCGAAATGAGTATGCACGAATTATTGCCTTTATTACCGTTCATAACTGTTTCCACTTTTGTAATATTCGACCTGTTAGCCATTGCTATTTACAGAAATCATCGAACTACGGCCCTGTTGACAGGCATCGGACTCGTGTTGGCCATAATAGCCACGTTGTTGGCAGACGTATCGACTCCCATACGGATTACACCTCTGATCATCCTGGACCGTTATTCAATGTTTTTCGTCGCGCTTTTTTTGTCGACCGCTTTCATGGTTACGCTATTGTCCTATCGTTACATGGAATTGCTGAAAGAAAGCCGGAAGGAAGAATATTATTTATTACTATTGCTCGCATCGTTAGGTGTCTGTGTAGTTGTCTCGAGCAACCACTTTGTTTCATTTTTTCTTGGACTGGAGATACTGAGTGTATCGCTTTATGCTCTGATTGGGTACAAAGTTGAAGATCCCTTGGGACAGGAGGCCAGCATCAAATATCTGATACTGACCGCTACCTCTGACTCGTTTCTGCTTTTCGGAATAGCTTTGATCTATGCCGATACTGGTCAATTAGAGTTCACTAAAATTGCTACGGCGCTCACTTCAGGCCATATTGGATTCCTTCTTCCAGGCTTGGGGCTTCTGATTGCAGGTCTTGGTTTCAAATTGTCTCTAGTGCCATTTCACATGTGGACACCAGATGTTTACCAAGGCGCTCCTGCGCCTATAACCGGCTTCCTGGCTTCGGCGTCCAAAGGAGCTGTTTTTGCTCTTATGCTACGTTACTTTACCAAAGCGGGGTTACATACAAACAATGGAGTCTTAACCGTGTTTGCAATCATCGCCGTAGCATCGATGTTTGGTGGAAATTTGCTGGCCTTGTTGCAAAATCGCGTCAAAAGAATATTGGCATATTCATCGATCGCCCACTTTGGTTACCTGGTTACTGCTTTTCTTGCAAGTGGAGCCTTCGCCTTGACCGCTGTGACCTACTATCTTGCCGCTTACTTTGTAACTATTCTCGGGGCGTTTGGGGTAATGTCAGTGATGTCAGGAACCAAAGCTGAGCCTGACCTGATCGACTCTTACAGGGGCATGTTCTGGAAGAAACCGTTTTTGGGGAGTGTCTTTTCAGCCACTCTGTTGTCATTAGCCGGGATCCCGCTAACTGCAGGTTTTGTTGGGAAATTTTATGTCATGGCAGCCGGCGTAAACAGCCATTTATGGTTATTGGTTGTTTCACTGGTTGCAAGCAGTATAATTGGATTGTTCTACTATCTTAGAATAATATCGGTAATGTTCTCCAAAGATTTGGCGAACTTGGACTCGTCAGGTTTCGACGGGACGGGCATGGCCGCGGCTGCCCTTGCGCTTGCGGTGTTGGCTATTGCCCTGTTATGGTTAGGCATATGGCCG
>JBMFSZ010000502.1:0-1970 GCA_049967315.1 Desulfomonilaceae bacterium | reverse complement strand
TTTTGTTTGCGTTATGGTCTGTCCTGCCATCTTCATTTTCAGATGGGCCAAACGTCGTGGCAAACCAAACGGATTCACAACCCCCAAATTGCGCCTTCGGCGCCAGCATAGCGGAAAGTCAAAATTTGGTTGCCCCGCAACCAGTTGATATTGTAGGTCAAATTCCTTGTGATTGGTTCATGTACAGTCCCTGGATAGGCGTTTGCAAACAGGGGGTTTTTTCTTGTTCTTATGTCAAAAGTAGATCAATAGATTGAAGCTGTTCCGCATCGAACAGCTCGGCTATGACAAATTATAGTGAGTACATTGGGAAAATTATTGTCCGGGCGCGTTACGCAGAGGTAACAGCGCTCAACAAATAGTACAACGTTATAATTCTAATTTAGTTCGAATACATTGGGGAATAGAAGTGTTTTTTTAAGGCGCATCGCCATTTCCCCGTCCTTCATCGAAATATCGACAGGTCTTTTGCTCCAAAAATCTCTCCACAATCTGAACAATAATAAGCCACCGAAAGTCACGATTTACAATTAATCCCTGAGAAAACTGAGGAAGCCAGGGAGGAGCTTCCTCAGTTATACGTTTGAGCTCCTTTAAAAGAACTTGACAACTAGCCTTTGAAGTGGAAAACTGAAAATACAAGCGAACCATCAAGTGGCCCAGTCATCAAATGGTCAGACCAATCGGCCATCGACATTTGGAGAAAACCAACTGCAATGAAAACTAAACGTCAATTTCAAGATAACTTAGCCTCTGCAAAAACTACGTCGCGAAGTGGCTGTAAAGAATCATGGTCATTTGGGTCTGTTCAGTTCGACCGTTCACAGAATGGCCCTGTGGTCGTGATCAAGCCTTCGCCTCACGGCAAGGCAGTGGCCGTTGGTAGAGGTCTAAACGTCAAGGTCAACGCAAACATTGGCACGTCGCCGGATATGGCTGATGAAGATTTCGAATTAAGGAAGCTCGAAGCGGCCCAGAGAGCTGGAACCGATACGGTAATGGATCTGTCCACGGGAGGTAACCTCCGGTCCATGCGCCGCAGGATCATTTGTGAGTCATCGACGCCAGTTGGGTCCGTTCCTATTTACGAAGCAATCGTGAACTCGGTCCGGAAACGAGGTGGCAGTGAGCGTATGGAACCTGAAGAAATGCTTGATGCGATTCGTCTTCATGGCCAGGACGGGATCAGTTTTGTGACAGTTCATTGCGGGGTAACTCTTTCTGCGATCACGCACCTCGAGCAAAAGCCGAGGGTCTGTGGAATTGTCAGTCGCGGTGGCAGTTTTCTGGCCCGATGGATGCGGGCCAACAAAAAGGAAAATCCTCTATTTGAGCGTTATGACGAGGTCCTGGATATTTGTAGGGAATACAACATGGTCATTAGTCTCGGCGATGGCCTCAGGCCCGGAGCGATAGTCGATTCTTTGGATCAGGCTCAAACAGAAGAATTGATTAATCTTGGTCATCTATACCGACGAGCCAGGGAAAAGGGCGTGGAAGCGATCGTTGAGGGACCAGGGCATGTTCCCCTGGATCAGATCGCAGCGCAGATGGCGCTTCAGAAAAGGCTTTGCGACGATGCTCCCTTTTATGTGCTTGGACCGTTAGTTACTGACATCGCCCCAGGGCTGGATCATATAACTTCAGCGATAGGAGGCGCTTTGGCCGCAATGCACGGCGCGGATTTTCTCTGTTACGTTACACCGTCGGAGCATCTTGGCCTGCCAGATGAGAACGACGTCAGGATGGGAGTGCTTGCGGCCAAAATCGCAGCGCACGCGGCGGATTTGGTGAAAGGTCAACCAGGAGCGTTGGAATGGGATGAGAAAATGAGCCGTGCCAGAAAGAATCGGAATTGGGAGGAGCAGATACGGCTCTCAATTGATCCCGAGTTAGCCCGCGACATCAGGCGGAAAACCTGTCGGGAAGATCATGAAACCTGCACCATGTGTGGAGACCTGTGCGCCTAT
>JBMFSZ010000501.1:0-1979 GCA_049967315.1 Desulfomonilaceae bacterium | reverse complement strand
AATCAAGGTCTTTGACGCGTTCGATTGATAGTATGTAAAGAGTTGATTCCATAAAAAAGTCCCGCAGGTTTTTCTCACGGGATCCTGGAAAAACTACAAAAGCGTCCGGATAAAGTTTTTTTGCTGCGACCATTGATGCAAAAGCGTCAAAATCGGCATTTACATGTGTTGTGATAATTTCCATCTGAATATGCTACCAGGAATTTGACGTAGTATTAACAGATCTGAACAATCAAAGATTGTATCAGTTCAATAAAGTAAAAGGCATTTTATTGATTGTTCGGCAATTTGGAAATATAAGAATGAGAATCATTTCGAAAGAAGGCTTCGATTGATGCGATTGCGCAAACCTAGTGAAGAGAAAATACTATCTTGGAAAGCATGTTTCCTTGTTTTGACTTTGGTAATGTTCGCCGCGACAACCGGGTGTCAGGAAGTTGATACAATCAAAAGAGAACTAATCCTTAAGGTCCAATCAAAGTTGCTCAAGAAAAAGGTTCAGTTCGCTCCACGAGATGGAATTATCCTCCGACCGACCCCTCTCTACCAAACCGCCAATCTTAATTCCGAAATTTTGCGAAAGCTGCCGGCTGAGTCGTCTGTCCACCTCCTGGATAAAGCTGGAGAAATGTTCAAGGTCAGAACGAGAGATGGCAGGGAAGGTTATGTCGAACAAAAGGCAATTGGAGGAGAGGAAATAATCGCGAAGACTCTCGAGTTGAGAAAATCTATAGAAGGAATGCCTTCACAAGCAGAGGCAGTCACTAAGAGTAAGGCAAACTTCAGGCTGATCCCGGGCCGACAGCATGAAATTATTGAAATTCTTCCTCCAGGCAAAAAACTCGAAGTTTATGAACGTGTGGTTACGATTCGCAATAGCGCCGCAGCAGACAAAACAAATCCTCGATTAAAGCCGGTCGATTCAGCAGCAATCTCAGCGGATGAACCGTCGAATCCCGAAGAGGGAAGTGAGGACATCCATAAGGATGTTTGGTACAAGGTTAAAATCGAGGATGGAAGAGTCGGCTACATTTTTACCCACAATATGAAACTCACCCCACCCGAAGACATTTCCAAGACTGTTCCCTTCATGAGAATGATCGCATGGAGAACAGTTAATGTTACGGATGATCCCGATATAGGGGCCAAAAGCAATTATATCGTAGCCTACGCGCCAATCGGCAAAGACCCCGGATGTGATTATACGCGGCTTTATTTGGTTAGCTGGTCTCCCAAGCTTAAAAGAAGGATAATAACCTGGCAACTTCGAATTAACGGAATACTTCCAATCACTGATTATCATTTCGAAGGTAAACCTGGATTTTCGGTGCGTTACCTCCATCCCACGAAGAGGGACAAACTGGTTCTGGCAAATTTCATTTTCAACAAGGGGTCAGTCAAAAAGATCAGCGAAGAGGAAATTCCCAACACGGCAGACATGCATTAGAAATATATTGTTTTTAGTTGTCTGCAAATTAGTTACGGCTTTATTAATAAAAAAGGCGCCAAGGGCTAATAGGAAAACATAAACTGTCCTGATCAGGCAAGCTCAAGCGTGACCCGGAGGGGAGACACGGTTGGCGGGATACCTGTGCAACGGCACAAACCCGAAAATTGTGGCAAGCATATTCTGTGGGAATGGATTCAAAAGACTGTTGTACATTTTAGCGGTCTCATTATAGTTCATTCTTTGAAGCCTGAGTTCCCTGTCTGTTGCAATGATCCTGGCCCATTGGCTGCTGAATCCGGCATGGTTCTTGAGTTCTGGCGAAGAATCGGTGATTTGTCTCAACTTGGCCATTTTCTGGTCCGTCTCATTTATGCTATTAATTATACTCTCAGGATCAGCTGCTCTCAAAAGTATAGAACGTTCTTCCAGTATTTTTTCACCCCATTTGTTCTCAATTACGCCAAAACCCTTTAATACTTCTACTACTCCCTGCACCTGGTCGTTACGATCTCTGGCGAGGCTTACCATT
>JBMFSZ010000500.1:0-2003 GCA_049967315.1 Desulfomonilaceae bacterium | reverse complement strand
GAACGTTGGTTTTATGACTTTCATGGACGAGGGGAGCGCCAGGTTTCAAGGCTTCTTCCGGATCGAAAATCGCAGGCAGAGCTTCGTAAGTCACCTCAATCAGACCAAGGGCTTCCTTGGCTATCTCTGGGTCCATAGCCGCCACCGCTGCGACTTCATCCCTGTAAGACCGGACTTTGTCACTCTTCAAAGGAGGATTGTCCTTGTAAACCCCGAGGCGAATAGGGGGTATGTCTTCACCTGTCAAGACCGTTACTACACCGGGCAAGGCTTTGGCTTTTGTTGTGTCAATTTTCGTTATACGGGCATGAGGGTATTTGCTGTAAAGGATTTTGCCGTAGAGCATCCGGGGTAATTTGAAATCCTGAATATATAAGGCTCGTCCTGTGGCTTTATCTACTGCGTCAACTTTTGGGATCCGCTTGCCAATCACCGTGAACTCTTCCATGATCTCCCCTCTACCCTTCCTTTCCTGGTCTTCGGCACTTGGATACTACGTTGTAATTCAATCCGAATCCCCAGTTTCGCGAACTACTACGTTAATGTCCTCGGAACTTTTATCTATTACAGCCTCAACCGATTCAATGATCTGAACGTATCCGGTACAACGGCAGAGGTTTCCTGCCAAAGCCTGCTTGATTTCGGCCTCTGTCGGATGCGGGTTCTCATCGAGTAAAGCCTTGGCTGACAAAATCATACCGGGGGTACAGAAACCACACTGAATGCCACCGTTTTCGACAAATGCTTTCTGCAGCGGGTGTAGCGACCCGTCTTCTGCTGCGAGACCCTCAATTGTCAAGACCTGTTTTCCATCAGCTTCTACCGCAAAATACAGGCACGAATTCACCGCAAGGCCATCGACAAGTACCGTGCAAGCCCCACATTCACCTCGGCCACAGCCTTCCTTAGTGCCAGTGAGTCCGAGTTTTTCACGTAACATATATAGGAGTGTCCAGTGGTCCTCTATTGCAATGCAAATTGGATTGCCATTTAAAACAAATTTTATTTCTCTAGACATGAGTTAGCCTCCAACACTCTCCTCTGATAACATTCGGGGCGCCACAGCAAAACCGATGGCCATTCGCAAACCGGGCGCAAACTTACAAAAGAAAATTCCTTCTTTCCGACAAACATTGTTACGATCATAACTCCATGTAAAAGCTGTGAATCTTGCCATTAATGTAAGTTTACCCATTTATTTTGCCCTAACCTGATTAAGCCTCTGCAAACATACCATACCCATACGTTGCACGAACACAGCTACCATTTCACGGCGATACCAGGCTAAGCCTCGGATACTATCCCTAACTCTGGATTCATCCGCAGCCAATTTGCCTGCTTCACTCAGGGTATCCTCGTTAATTTCCTTTCCAACCAGAAATCGCTCAGCGCTTAACGTCCTAATCGGAGTAGGCGCCGCTACTCCCAAAGCGATGCGGGCTTTGGCGCATCGCTTTGAATTTGCTTCGAGCGTCAATACAATACCCACGCCAATTAGTGGGAGTTCCATTGCAGCTCGACGACCAAACTTCTGGTATGCGCCAACCGTTTCGGCTGGTTGCTTTGGAACCACGATCTCCGTGAGAATTTCCCCGCTACCCAGCACCGTCTGACCAGGACCTTCAAAAAAATGGATGAGGTCCACTGTGCGTTCTCCGGTACTGCCATAAACATTCACATAAGCATCCAGAGCAATTAGTGGAATGGCCCCATCTGCGGATGGGACAGCGTTGACCAGGTTACCGCCAATTGTAGCTACGTTGCGAATCTGCGTTGAGCCGATTCTCTGCACAGCGTCATGAATAATAGGATATTGTAGCCTGATTACAGGGGATGTTTCCAATGTACGGTGAGTGACCAATCCCCCTATATGTAATGCTCCGGTTTCAGGATGAATTCGTAATTCAGAATTTGTCCCAATGTGCGTCAGAGAAATCAGGTAATCCGGTGAGGATTTTCCAGATTTGATTTTGACCATTACGTCGGTCCCCCCAGCCACATAC
>JBMFSZ010000499.1:0-2049 GCA_049967315.1 Desulfomonilaceae bacterium | reverse complement strand
ACCTGCGGCGTATTTGCAAAAGAGAACTTCGGTTTTGACGGCTATGGATGTGGATTATGTCAAACAGGGGTTCCGTGCGAGTCTGGTATTCCTCGCAAGATTCTCAAATCAAATGCGTCTGCTTCAGACAGTCTCAGATGATAGTCAAGGAGGAGATCACAATGAGTAATCCACTCGATCCAGTAAGAATCGTTTTCGACAAGGCCGTAGGTCCTCATCAAAAAAGGCAGAACCTGATAGCAATCCTGAAAGAAGAGGATGTTGGCAAGGACCGTCGAGCTCAGATTGTTAAGGAAACCGTCCAACTTGACGCCGAGTGGGTAGCGGCTTTGGTTGAGCTTCGAAAGGCTATGGACGAATGCTCGATCCTCATGGAGAAAAAGGCTCCTTGACTGGTGGACAAAAAATGCTTTGGGCGCTGCAAGTTTAGATTCCCGTGAAACCTGACTATGGCTGGAAACCTTATATTGGTTGAGTCCAACCGGACTCTTTATACTCGTGCATTTTTCAAAAACTGGAGAATTGGAGCTTTTAAAGGTTTGCCGCTAAAGAAAATTGCACGTTCTTTCTTGGAGTTGCTGCTTACTGTTCCAATCAGCGGCTACATAGGTTTGGCCAGGATTTGCCTTACACGAACATCAAGAAATCTGTCTGACGGATGAGCCTGAAGTATGGCCACGGTATCGGCTCCTTTGCCGGTGCCAGCAACGGCGATAATATCTTCCCCTTCGGGTATCAAACCAGCGTCACAGGCTTCGACAACGATTTCAACACAAACCTTTATACCCTGACCGAGCAGTCTCAGTGATTGGGCCACAACGTAACCTAGATAGACGCCTTGATGCCTTTTCATAAAGGATGCTTCTATCCCTCGACTTAGAATGGTCCCAGTAAAGATCTTGACACCCAGACGAGCCAATTCCTGCCTGGCTTGAACAGGACATTCATCCTGATTTGGACCCGCATAACCAACGTTATGAGTAACGGCCACCATATTCAAGCCCGCGCCTTCAAACTTCCTGGCGAACATCAGGGCCGTTTCACCCGAACTGCTTGCCACTACGAGATGGGAAAAACCTTCACTTACGAGTCCGGAGACTATTTCCCAACACCTGGGGGTATTTTCTTTACCTGGTTTTTCGAAGTACTCAACTTGTCTGATCATGTTGCCTCCTGAAACAAATGTTCACTGCCTCCAAAGTTGCTAGATAGTATCCACAATTAATGGTTTTCCGCAGAGCATTCCGGTCCACACCGACAGCAATATAAAGTTAAAAGTGGAAGCCCGTTCAATTGAAATCAAAATTTTGCGACTATCATTAAAATTCCCTCTCTGAGCTTGTTACAAAAATTTTTTGGGTAATGGCTCTTCGAACTGAAAAGTAAGGTCAGGGATTATCATCAATGTTGATGTTCCGTGGGCCAAAATTTTTCCAGTTTCGTCTGTTACTTCGACCTGGCCGTAACCTAACGTTTTGCCAAGTTTAATTTTTTTACCGTTAGCAATAAGTCTTGATCCATTTGTGGCTGAAAGATAGTTGAGTTTGAGGTCTACTGAGGTCATTCCGACATTCTCATCAACCTGACCATATACAGCCCAGAATGCTCCAGCGTCAATAATCGAGGAATAAACTCCCCCATGGACATTGCCAAAAGGTTGGAAATGTTTGCCAGGGTCAAGAATGATTTCAATTTTGGAGGATCCCATGTCAAAATGAACCAGTCGCATATTCAAAAGTTGAAAATAAGGACAAACGTTGGTGAGCGCACTGACTTTAGATACATATTCGGGATTAATTTTTCGCATCGCCATGCCTTTGTAGGGATAATTAGATTGCTAGAGTTTTGCCTGTTTTTTGTTTTGTTGTCTCTTGTTTTCGTCTGCCTCACATCACAATTCATCTTAACAGACTTGTTACGTCGTGGATATTGGGTATGAAGATTTTATTTCATGAATCTGCTCCAATGGGTTGATCTTTTCTGTCTTGGAATTGGCGATTCCAACTTACTCGAGACAGGGCTATGTCCCGGTCTCAGATTTCACAATCT
>JBMFSZ010000498.1:0-2058 GCA_049967315.1 Desulfomonilaceae bacterium | reverse complement strand
GCATCTTGGATCCAAACCAGGGCGTTACGTATTGCTTTCTGTTTCGGACACGGGGCATGGAATCGACAAGGATACGTTACTTCACATATTTGTGCCATTCTTTACAACCAAGGAAGTCGGAAAAGGCACTGGGCTTGGCTTGGCTACGGTTTACGGAATTGTGAAGCAGCACGATGGTTATATCATTTGCTACAGCGAGCCAGGGTATGGAACAACTTTCAAGATATTTTTACCAGCTATTTGTTCACATTCGGACTCTGAGCAGCAAGAACCAGAAAGACCCTTAACAGGCGGTAATGAAACCATCCTGCTAGTGGATGACGATAACTCCGTGAGAGATTGGGGATCGCGAATCCTCAGCCATTGGGGCTACAAAATTCTAACCGCCGTTAACGGTAATGAGGCATTGGATATATTTAGACAGCAAAAAGACAGAATTCCCCTGATAATTCTTGACCTTATCATGCCTGAAATGGACGGATCCCAGTGTCTCAGAGAGATTCTCAAAACCGACCCCAAATCCAAGGTCGTTTTAGTCAGCGGCTATCCGGTAAACTGGGAGGAAGACAACCCTATTACTCGAGGGGCAAGGGGATTTGTTCATAAACCGTTCGATACCAGGAAGCTATTGACGACGGTTCGAACAATACTGGATGCCGACCAATGACCGGGGCTTCATGTCAACCATGTCTACGCATTCTTCTCAGTTTCTTAAGAAGTCTCTTTCGAGCCAATATGGACTTTTTCTTTCTCTTGACGCTAGGCTTGTCATATGCACGCCTCTTCTTTGCCTCTCCAAGGACACCCGATTTTTGAAGTTGCTTTTTGAATCTTCTTATCGCGTTTTCAAATGGTTCGTCTTCTCTAACCACAACACCCGGCATATATAAGTGTTCCTTTCCGAGAACAATCCATCTCACGAAATTGCAAAACCAGGGCTTGTGTTTGTTCGCCCTGGCCTGATCTAAACATTCAGATTACAAACAAGCTTACCAGCGCGATCCGCCTGAGCCGCCACGCCGGTCTCCGGAATTGTTCCTGGGACGAGCCTCATTCACTTTCAGGTTGCGACCACCCAGGTCCTTGGAATCCAATTCCTGGATGGCACGAAGGCCCTCTTCTCGATCCTGCATTTCTACGAACCCGAATCCCCGAGAACGATTCGTAAATTGATCGACAATGATCCTGGCGGAATCAACTACTCCATACGGTTCAAAAAGGCCGTTTAGTTCGCTCTCGTTTGAATCGAAAGACAGGTTACCTACATAAATTTTTATACTCATTTTCTAGCTCCTTTAGAAAAGCGCAAGCACATTTTGTGAGAGCGCAGTTAACAGATGCGAACAAGGGCATTTTGTGAACGGGGATGAACCGGTTGGAAATACGGAGTGCAGTCCTCGGCACGGGCGCCTATGTCCCAGGATCTTAATCCTTGCATAACGCCCGCAGTCCTTGACTAGAGGTCGACTGGAGAAACACAAGTTAAGTTTCATTTTTCATAATGCGCCATAAATCTTTATTTGTCAAAGCATCTTATGCGCTACCGTTTGCCCCTTGACAATCAAGGGATCGTAAGTAATCTTAAGTTCGCAAAGGCTGAAGGAATATTTACCTTCAACAAAATATTTTATAATGAACCCAAAAGTAGAAATTGAATCGCGATAACACCTCTCCGAGGATAGGGCTTCCTAAAAAACGAAGAAAATAAGGAACTATGAATAATTTACAACTATTAACAAGACTCAAAGGCCTGACCGTTAAGGCGGGAGACCAACTTCGACAGGACTCAACAGATAAGACAGAAGCCACACTTACAGAGATTAATTATATCCTGACGCTGGAGATCACCAGAAAATTAAGGAGAACCCCGCATCAGTAGATAATATAAAAGGGAAAAGCTAAATCTAGTTGTTGCAGATCGTTACCCCCAGCACCCTGTTTACTGACTAACCTGTTATAGACAAGGTATTTGTACGTGGCATATAGCATTTGCCTAAAGTTTTGTCTTAATGGCGCATGTTTTTTGGTTTTGATCTTTCCGGTTCACTACCCAGTTAA
>JBMFSZ010000497.1:0-2073 GCA_049967315.1 Desulfomonilaceae bacterium | reverse complement strand
CCATGCCAAGTTCCCACCCCATGTTGTCCGGCCGTCCAGTGTTGTAAGAGCTTGTGAGCCTTGAGGATGTCCGCCGTCGGTTTATCAGAACCGAAGCTGAGGAATTCCTCTACGTACTGTTTTGTTTCAGGATTTTTCAGTTCCTTCATAGACGGCATTGTGACAATCAATCCCCCTCCAATATCTCCAGCCAACGCCATGACTCTCCAGAACGCATTGCAAATATTCAGTTTTGAGACATTTCCCATCAACTCGTCGGGCAGAAATACGCCTGACCCGACCGGATCTTCCGCTCCCAGTCGAGCGGAGGCAAGGCCGCATGCTCGGCCAGTTTCCCGTAGGACTACCATCTCGGTGAGTTCCTCATTTATATGGGGAACCTGTTCAAGGCCTTTATATTCCTGGATCAATTTGCATGCCCCAATGATCTGGTTCATGAAGCCAACCTTGCAAGTTCCGCCGCATGTCATTCGATGCGTCCTGGCAAACCTTACGACCATATCCAGCGAATATTTGGTTTCTCCACAATGAAACACACGATCCCAAGGGACGAACACATTGTCGAAAACTACCATCGCAGTTTCTCTTTGGCCGAAAAGAGGGTTTCCAAGCTCGTGGATGTCGTCAGCCATCTCTCTTTCAGAGGAATACGGTGAATACTGACAGACATACGTTATCCCCTTGGTATCGGAC
Source organism: Desulfomonilaceae bacterium (assembly GCA_049967315.1). GTDB lineage: Bacteria > Desulfobacterota > Desulfomonilia > Desulfomonilales > Desulfomonilaceae > CAJBEZ01. Next base: position 1,380 of record JBMFSZ010000497.1, on the reverse strand, counting down.
GGTATGGCAAAGGCAATCGCATAATCAGCCTCATCTTCCACCCTGGCTCCCTGGGGAAGCACGACCAGTTCGTCACAGGCGTATGCGCCGCTAATGTTGATTTTTGCGCCACGTACCACGATACCATCGGAGTTACGCTCCACTACCTTTAGGGCCAGGTAGGGATCGGGCCAGTCAATGGCCCGTTTCATCCTGTGTCCTCGAGGTTCTGTCAGCGCCCCAGCTACCGAGAGGTCCTCCCGTTGAACCATTTTCAGATACTCAAGAAACCTGGAATAATAGCTTGTCCCTAAATCCCGGTCCATTTCCCATGTGGTTGAGGCCAGGGCGTGGAACGCATCATAACCGACACACCTGTATATACAGGTACCCAGGTTCTCAGCGGTAAAAGTGCCGGCCTCAGCTTTTGCCACGAGATCTTCCACGCTGGCGCTGACGTGGGTATAACGGTTGACCGTTTCTTTTATCAGCGGAGAATAGCAGGTCATGATCTTTGAATATTCAGGATCCAAAGCCCATCTGTAGCTAGCCTTATTCGACTCCACTACGGTTCTTGTGTTCGGATTTTCAAGAATATTTTCTATTCGTTTCCCGTTCATGAATACGTTCGGTTTTTTATCCCTAAGCCTAGCCTCGAACTCTTCTGGAGTTTTTAAAGCCATAGATCAAGCCTCCTTGTAAAAATATTCCGTCACGCCCACTGGTTTGGTATGTCTTTGGCGCATTTCACGGGACAAATCATTCAGAAGTCCAATTCATCCGGTCGGTTCCTTGATCGCAACCCCACAACAAGTATAGCCACATAAGCCGCTCCCGCTTTTTGTAGAGTTCTTGCCACCTCGGATACTGTAGTTCCCGTGGTGGAAACGTCATCAATTATAAGAACCCTTTTTCCTGAAATTCGCTCTGGATGATTAACCCCAAAAGCGTTTTTAAGATTGACAAGCCTTTTTGAACGGGGCAATCCGACCTGTGGATCAGTTTGGCGACACTTGACTAAAGCAGTGCGGTCAAGGAAAATTCCGGTCGCCTGAGAAAGCCTTTTTGACAGGCATACTACCTGATTGAAGCCTCGGCCGATTAGCCGCTTCCGGTGCACGGGGACAGGGATGATACAATCAAATCGCGCTGTTGAATAATGAGTGTTGAACGCTGCTACCAGCAATTCCCCGATTGATCGAATATTAAAAAGAGATGAATGAAACTTGAGCCTTGTGATGCCTGCCCGAACTGATCGCTCATAGTAATACCCGTAGCGAGCCATATCATACGGAGGTGGTTTTGTGAGACATCTCCCACACGTTGCAGTAGCTAAATCGTCAAAAGTAGACAAAGGCAAGCCGCACACATTACAAAAGGGTTTGGCCACGGGTCTTAGCG
>JBMFSZ010000496.1:0-2101 GCA_049967315.1 Desulfomonilaceae bacterium | reverse complement strand
AGCAGCATGAACAAGCAGCTTGCACCTAAAGATCGCGTTCAAGTGTCTCAAACCTTCGGACCACTTCTATACATGAAGATGACGCCGCTCTTGCAATAGCCCATGCTGTGAGTGGCCCAGGTATCACTATCTCGGAACCGGTTGAAGGCCGAGTGAACATGAGCGCAAAATATCACCCCGGGTTTCATTTTCAGGACATAAAGGTGCTCTTTCCCGAGATTAAGTAACTTGGGCACATCGCTTGGGCGCACTATATGCCCCTTTTTGAAGGCCCTACCCTTAAACTTTCCCGGACTAACCTCGGTGATATCATGACACAATGCTGAGCCCACAGCGTCATGAACAGATACGATTGTTTTCATAAAGACCCCTTTATCCGAATCTAAATCAACAGCGATCTGACAATCAGTCGGTCATTCTTTTACCAGGAGCGCCGGCTTACGGCGATAATCCTTAGGAAATATCGCCGCATGAGCTTTTTGAACAAAGCAATCAGAATCACAGTAAAACGGTTTCACCCGATTTTAGCTTCGGAATGGCTCTTGAATCGCGCCGTTCCATAAGAATTTGTTAGTGTGATTAAAATCAAACGTGTATTAGCGTAAAGCGAGCAACTCGCTAACGCCTATTGTGGCTACAGGAGAAAAACTCTGAGGAACACTATGATGCTAATTGTAGGATTTGGTTATGTCAAGATTTTTTATGACCATATTGCGATATTCTATATCAATACCATTGTCCGAATATGTCCTTCAAGGCTGAATCCTCGTACAAGACTGATCGACAAATTCTCAATAAAGCACCACAAAAGACGTTAGACAATTACAAAGGCCTTTAGTCGGTCTTGACACGAAGCCCTCGATGTGTCAAGTTGAAATTACCTCATGTTTCTCCGCATTACTCAAGATCAAAATCTACCCCATTCTGGAATCTCCATTCGATAAAATTGCTATCACCAAGCTGAAATTGTTCGTCGCGGCTACAGTTCTGAATACGGCGTGTAGCTTTTTCGATCAGCAGCTAAAATTTGACTGGAGCATAGTGATTCAGGAGGAGCGTCAAAATGTTCGGATGGGTAGGAAACATTCTCAAAGTAGATCTGACCAATCGGAAGTTTTCCATTGAGTCCACAGAGCCATACATAGAAGATTACCTTGGTGGGAGAGGGATAGGAGTTCGTCTCATATATGACAATTACAAACCCGGAACTGGCGCGCTGGAACCTGGCAATCCTCTTATCTTTAGCATGGGACCATTGACAGGTACGGCGCTGCCCTCGTCGGGGAGGACTGATGTCACGGCATTGTCTCCGATGAGCAACCTCAGAGCAAAATCCAATTTCGGGGGCTACTGGGGGCCTGAAGCGAAATTCGCCGGATTTGACCACATTATCATCACTGGTAAGTCTGAAAACCCCTGTTACCTTTGGATAAAGGACGGCAAGGTTGAAATTCGCGACGCTACTCACATTTGGGGTCAAGACACATTTCAGACTCAGAAAACAATTCAAGGCGAACTAGGTGATCCCGAAATTAAGGTTGTCTGCATCGGACCGGCTGGTGAAAAATTGGTCAGATTTGCCTGTATTATCACTGAAGTAGCGGGGGCTGCCGCTAGGACAGGCATGGGAGCCGTGATGGGCTCAAAGAACCTCAAGGCTATTGCGGTTCGTGGCTCTGGGAGCGTCCTTGTGGCAAAGCCGGATGAGATGTTGAACCTTTCGCTAGATATAAACAGGGAAATCAGGGAGCATCCCGCATGCAAAGAGCTTTCCACTTACGGCGTGGTTCGTTTCATCGCCCTGATGTATCAACTCAGCTTTTTCCCAGTGGGATATTTCGAAGATGTTGATTGGCAAGAAATCATCACGGGTTTCGGTGGCCCGGAATTTGTGGAGAAGTTTCAGCTCAAAAATGTCGGTTGCTTTGCCTGTCCTGTGCGCTGCAAAAACTTCCTGTGCGTCCCAGAGATTGGAAAAGGATTTACAACATGTGAACCATGGAGTGGATTTACAGGTTCAGTATGGAATCTAGACATGGACGTTTTTTGGGAAGCGATATCACTCGCCAACAAATTGGGGTTGGACTCAACGGAAACATCG
>JBMFSZ010000495.1:0-2138 GCA_049967315.1 Desulfomonilaceae bacterium | reverse complement strand
GTCTTCCCTTTTTTATCCTTCAGTTCAACGTCAGCTCCATTTGAAATTAGAGTCGAAACTACTGCAGGATGTCCATTTTTGACAGCCAATATGAGAGCTGAATCTCCGTCACCGTTTTTGGAGGCGTAGTTCAAACTGTTATCAGGCTTTTTCTTGGGTTTGGTTTTAGTTTTGAGTTTTTGGAGGTGGTTCGGCTTCGGATTCTTTTTCCAGGAAATAACGCTCAACATCGACATTGCCCATGGCGGCTGCCCAGAAAAGTCCATTGCGGCCACCACCTACCGTTTTGGCATCCATGTCAGCGCCTTTTTCGGCCAATTGTTTGATTCGATTGACGTCTCCTTTGATTACGGCGATGATCACATCCTGGCCGTCCTTTTCAATCGATGGGATTTTAGATCCATGGCTGAGTAAGAGGTTCACGACCTCCCCGTGCCTATTCTTGGCCGCAAGCATCACTGCCGAGTCCCCTTCGTTAGTGCTCACGTTCAAGTTGGCCCCCTTTTCAAGCAACATTTTCGTCAGGTTTAGATTGCCAGCCTTGGCGGCCATGGTGAGTGGATCCAGACCCTTTCCATCTTTTGCGTGAATATTTGCGCCTTTCTCAAGGAGTAACGTTACAATTTCAAGATTGTTTCTCAAAATCTGGGGACTTAGGATGAAAGGATTTTAGTACCCTGCTGCAACTAGAATTTGTATTAAGCCATGGCGACAAATCAATTTATCAATCTCTAGGCTAACGTAGAGATTGGCGGCTAGTTTTGGAAAGCCTATTGCTAGATAAAAATCTGATTTCGCCTTTCTTTCAGACAGTGCCAGCAGGATTAAGGCTATACGAACACGTTAAAGCACATGTTCCATAAACATCCTTCTGCTCTTAGGACACGGCAGGACTGCGAGGCATAAGACAAATTATGGCTTCAGTTCAATTTCCCCTGGCCGCCACGTTTTGTCAAACCATGGTCCAAGAGGGCCAAATAGTCTCAGGAGGGTATTCCAGCCTTTGTGAGGGACAGTCTGTATCCAGTTCTTTTCTTTTCCAGCAGGGGCTGTTGGCCCGAAATAGATGTCCACCGAACCATCAGGATTAATGACTAATCCTTTAGTCTGACTACTGACACACGGGAAACGCTGGTCTGTTTGTAGCATTGAACGTGTCTGATTGCTGTACACTATGATTGACCAGAAATCTTTGGCAGGGATATTGGGCGGCAGACGCAACTTGTAGTTCTTTGAGCCGTCCAGAGGAAGGTGAGTGGCGTCCTCCGCAGCCCAGGCGTATTGAGAGCCTTTTCCTATTATCTTTTGATCCATCGCGGGAGTGACTGCAGTGGCGCCCCAGAAGAATGACGCATAAGCGTCAAGATTGAGAACGCCAGGCTGTTCTTCAAATTTGTAACCACCTATACACGGCAGACGCCAAGCGCTATTCGGGTAATAGTAACCAGAGCCCTGTCGAAATCTAAAGGCGATCGCGCGAGCTGTCGCATCACCTAGCGCCGCAGCTTCGCCAAGTATTTTTTTCATTCGTTCATCGGGGGCGAATGGTCTGCCCTTTTGTATACCGATGGAAGCGTAGAATCCTAGCCGAACTGGGTCAAGTGATTCGCCGGGTTCTTCCTGGACCACCTCGTTGAGATACTCCCAGAACGTGTAATCAGCCGGGTTAACCGTGCAAAAGGCCTTTCCGGAGACGTCAACAAATGTCATTGCCGGTGGCTCAGATGCTCTAGATAGAGGATAGACACGTGTAAACTTTTTCACCAATTCTATTCCTGGTTTTGGGTCACCGTCTACCAGGAAGCTGCGCCATAAAACCCAGTTGCTGAAAGTCTTCGGTCGCACGACAAAGTAACCGTTCGGAACCTCACCGGTATAATAAGGTGGCAGGATCAGGTACTTGCCTCCATCTCCCCGATCCGGACCGGTAACGCCGAAATCAGTGACCCACTGTGCCCACATATCGTTCATCAACCCAAAGACCTTTTGAGGAACCTGGATAACCAATGGGCCGTTTCTCAAATCTATCCACATCCATGTATAAGGTGTGTTGCTATTGGTGGCCAGAAAGATAGATCTTGAATCCATCAGTCGCTCAAATATAGGGACCGTCGTGTTTGGAGGGCCCCATTTAAGCA
>JBMFSZ010000494.1:0-2162 GCA_049967315.1 Desulfomonilaceae bacterium | reverse complement strand
GATATTTCTTCCCTTCAGGTCAAGATATTATGAAAAATTCACCCCTTTTCTGTCCATAGAATGTGGAAAATAACACCGCTTGTTCACTTCCTGGCTTTCGGTTTCGACCATTAACATTTGATGTATTTCACGGGTGCTTTTCCAGAGAAGGAACAGGCCCCCAAAAATCAGGATGAGGTCTCTCCCAGAGATTTCATTGCTGAAAATGCTGAACAGAGGGGCTGTAAGTCCAATTAACCAGGACAGGACGCACAATAGCCCGATACGCATGAACATTGCGAGGAAGAGGCCTGTGCGCCGTACAAGGTTTCGCCTTTTTTGCGGGACAGCCTCTACGACTATGGAGATGAAAATAATATTGTCTATGCCCAGAACCAGTTCAAGGGCTGTGAGGGTGATAAATGCTATCCAGGCGTCAATGTGAAATAACGTCTCAAACATCCCTCAACCTAACTGAAAATCTGGCGAAAATTGACTCAGGCCACCCATAATCGGGATACAGCGAGCGAAAAAAGGCTCCTGGAAATCAACAACGCATGGGTGTGCTCAGACTTTTTTAAGAGCGGCTATTACAAACAGGAGCGCAATCGATCCTACGGTGGCCGCTATTAACGATCCAATAAATCCGTGGGCCGTCAAACCTATGACTCTTAAAATAAATGCTCCGAAATACGCTCCGATTACTCCGACAACAAGATTCACGACAACACCGGCGCCTCGACCTTTCATAATTACTTGCGCCAACCAGCCGGCCACAAGCCCTATAATCAAAAAACCAATCAGCCTCACGCAACAACTCCTTTACTCCTCGAGTGAAATGTTTTCACCTGAGCGCTTCTTTTTTCCATTTTTCTGGGACTGTTTCAGCAGGAAGTACGCCCCCGCCAGCGAGAGCATAAGAATCCCTATATCAAAGAAAGTGAAACTTGACAGTTTGCTTTGATCAAGGGTTATTATCTTCCTGGCCATGGCTACCAATGCCACGATCAGTATGATTTCAGCGCTTACGATACGATCCTTCTGGAACACATAGATAGTTTCGAGCAATTCCATTCCGATTAGAACCAGCAGAAGCATTCCGAACAGGTCGAGAAGCCCATTTGAATCGAGAAATAACGCGGAATGGGTTAATATGTCCCGGAGTATTACCCGGCCTACATCCAGAGTGGCCAGTAGTATTACGACCGCCATCAGCGATATCAGAATGTAGCAGATAAACCTCTCAAAATATTTTACAGCGTCTGGAAAGCGCATCTACCGGTGATCACCCCTTCACATAGAAATTCTGCGTATCTTACACTTTTCGATGTTGATTGGACAATGATATTAGCTGGCTATAGCCATCTTTAGCACTGATCCACTACCTACATCGCTATTGACCGATCACGGGGATCTTTACGATTTCTCTGGCTGCGTACTCAGGGAAATTTTCTACTGTATAGGCTAACCTCCAATTCCCCTGGATCTCCAATATAGTTGTTGACTGGGGCGATTATTCCAATAAAAAAAGAAAGAGTTTTTTAATTTATAAAGGAGGGAAAAAATATGCACGATTTTGCAGGGAAGACGGTTTGGTCAGTTTTAGTAATACTGGGTTTGGCTTTTTGTGTGGTGGGCTCGGCTGAAGCTGAACTCCCCGTGGTCAAGTTTATTGCTACGGGCGGTACCATTGCAATGAAGATTGATCCTGTAAAGAAAGCCCCTGTACCTGCAATCTCTGGGGAAGATCTTGTCGCCACTGTTCCCGAAATCTCTAAAATAGCCAGGATTGAGGTTCTGAATCTTTCCAATGTTCCCTCTGACTATATGGATGGAGAGCGTTGGATTGGTCTCCAAAAAGCGGTGACTGAATCTTTGGCCCGCCCTGAGGTTGCAGGCGTCATAGTTTCTCATGGAACGGACACTCTTGAAGAAACTGCCTATTTCCTTGACTTGACTGTCAAGAGCGACAAACCGATTGTCCTTATTGGCGCTCAGAGGAATGCTTCTGAGTCCGATTTTGATCGGCCCGCGCAATCTCTTGAACGCTGCTCGAATATGTGTCTGTCCGGGCGCCCGTGGTAAAGGCTCCATGATTTGTCTTAATAGAGCTGGTTTCAAAAATCACAGCCACCTCATAGTAATCAAGAAACAGGCAATGTGAAAGAATCCGGTATAGACAG
>JBMFSZ010000493.1:0-2174 GCA_049967315.1 Desulfomonilaceae bacterium | reverse complement strand
AAGTCTGCGGCTTTTGAGATCTGTGACGTTTTTGGGGAGGCTCCGGAATATCACTCGCTGCCAGTCGGCAATGCTGGCAACATCACTGCTTATTGGGCGGGTTACAAGGCTTATTTTGATAGTGGAAAAATCAAAAATTTACCCAAAATGATAGGTTTTCAAGCTGAAGGGGCCTCCCCGATTGTTCAAGGTAAAATTTTTGAAAAACCAGAGACAATTGCTACAGCTATAAGAATCGGAAATCCAGCATCATGGAAAAAGGCTGAGCTAGCTCGTGACGAATCCGGTGGATTGATCGACGCTGTATCCGATGATGAAATTTTGGAAGCCTACAAAATGGTTTCATGTCTAGAAGGTATTTTCTGTGAGCCCGCTTCGGCTGCATCTATTGCCGGAGTCGTCAAGAAAAGCGCGCAAGGATTCTTCAACGGTGGGGAACGAGTAGTTTGTACACTAACTGGTCACGGGTTAAAGGACCCGGACAACGCTATAAAAGTGTCGAGCGAACCGGTAACATGTGAACCGGAGATGAAGAAGGTGTTAAATGTTCTCGGATTCTAACACAAAATATTTAATAATTGTTCCCGATGGAATGGCTGATGCCTTTGAAGAGGAATCTGAACCTACTTCGTTGGAATCTTCAAAAACTCCATGGATGGACATGATGGCCTCGGCGGGTAAAATCGGGATCTCACATACCATACCTAAGGGCCTGGTCCCAGGAAGCGACGTGGCCACTCTGTCTTTGATGGGGTATTCTCCATCGGAAGTTTACACTGGTCGAGCTCCGTTCGAAGCCGCGTCAATGGGTATTGACCTGAAACCCTCAGACTTGGCCTTTCGTCTAAACCTGGTTACCCTGGAACGAAATTATACTGTAATGGCGGATCACAGTAGTGATCACATCTCTTCTCCTGAAGCTCGGGAACTGATTGGATCTTTAGCTGATGAGATTGAGTCACTTGGATTTACGGTCTATCCAGGCGTTTCTTACAGAAATTTGTTAGTTTGGGAAGATGGACCTGACAACCTTATCACTTATCCGCCTCATGATTTTCCAGGACAGCCGATCACAAATTGCCTTCCCAGCGGAAAAGGGTCTGATAGATTGTTGCGTCTGATAGTCAGCTCATGGCGCATCCTGGACAAACATCCTGTGAATTTAAGAAGGTTAAAAAGAGGACAAGGGCAAGCAAATTCAGTCTGGCCGTGGGGACAGGGCAAGCCGCCGCAAATACAGACGCTCAGGGAACGATTTGGAGTTAGTGGAGCCGTAGTAGCTGCCGTTGACTTGGTAAGGGGGATTGGTCGTTACGCGGGCTTGGAAATGATAGACGTAGAAGGGGCAACTGGATATCTTGATACAAATTACGAGGGAAAAGTTGAGGCAGCGATCGAAGCTCTAGAAACAAGAGATTTTGTTTTTCTTCATATTGAAGCCCCTGACGAAGCCGGCCATTCAGGACAACGAGATTTAAAAATAAAGGCCATTGAAGATTTTGACCAACGGGTTGTCAAGCCAATGCTAAAGGAACTGCACAAGTTCAACACATGGAAAATTCTGTTAGCGCCCGACCATCAAACACCGGTAACCTCGCGTGTTCACGCTTCTGGACCAATTCCCTTTTTGCTACTTGATTCAGATTCATGGAAGATGTTTGACCAAACTAACCAGATGAAATTTTCAGAAAGGGCGGCGGCTTCAAGTGGAATAGCTGAACCCGAGGGGAAGAATCTAATTGAAATTCTTTTCGGTCGTAGAGATCTCAAATCCTAATCCAGTTGACGATGAATAGCTGTGTTTTAGAGGACCAAGCATTTTGAACCAGATTCCTTTGCCAGCAAGCCCAATAGCGGTGAGCATTCAATAATCATGGAGGCTGCAATGGATCCTAGGCCGGTAACAAAAGAGATGCTGGTCGGGCTGATAAATGTTTATGCGACAGCATTGGATTTTGACACAGCCAAACTATTGTCCGAAAATAAGATTAGGGATCTATTGCGAGATCCTATGTTATTGGCCTGGTTTGACAAGAAACAGTGGAAGCATTTCCCTGCCACGTGTTGAGGAGAAGGGGAAACGCCCAGTTGGGTGAACTACGCTTTAAACAGAGGGGCGACGACAACAATAGATATAAATGATGAGGAATATGTCTTCATTTATAGAGATACCG
>JBMFSZ010000492.1:0-2186 GCA_049967315.1 Desulfomonilaceae bacterium | reverse complement strand
AAGATAGAATCGATTTAGTCAAGAAATTCATTTTGCTTACAGGGAAATTTCAGATTCAGGGGTATTCCGAAAGCAAGGGAAGACCTAGACCTAAAGATGACAAATACTACAAATATGGTATTCCAAGTGATCCGATCTACGCAATATGGTCTTCCGTTAACAAATAATCCATATAATCAAACAGATTAAATTAGCCTATTAGAAAGGAAAGTCTATGGACTATGCTTTAGTTATAGTAGACATGATCAAGGATAATATTGACTTGGGCAGAGGATCTGCGCTTGATCAACAGAGCGCGAAAATAATTCCTGTCATTAACAAATTGTCTAAAACGTTTCGCTCATCGTCACATCCAGTAATTTTTGCTTGCGATAGTTTTATGACCGGTGATTTTATTTTCAATGGTCGAATGAAGCCTCACGCAATTCGGGGAACCGGCGGGGACCTTCCGATTAAAGAACTTGACGTTCAACCATCTGACCTGATTTTGGCCAAACGTCGGATGAGCGCGTTTCACAAAACCGATCTAGATCAAACATTGAGAACATGGAAAGTTAAAACTGTTGTGGTTTGCGGAATCATGACACACGTTTGTGTGCTCCTGACGGCGTTGGATGCCCTTCAGAATGACTTCAACACCATAATAGTTACTGACGCTTCAGCTTGCTATAAAGCCCAGTTACATCACATGACCATTCAACTTTATGAAAGTATGCCACTGTTCCCACTTTTTAGGCTCATGTCCTCCAAGGAGGTTATAACAGAATTATCGGCCCAATAATTTTGGTAGTGAATGACCCAATATTAGGAGGACGCCAATTGGCGCTATGTTGGGTTGAATCTTGAAGAAGTGAATTGGAACAAATATTTGATGGCGGAGAGAGAGGGATTCGAACCCTCGGAACACCTTGTGGGCATTCACGCGATTTCCAGTCGCGCCCCTTCGGCCACTCGGGCATCTCTCCATGACCAGAAAGTGATATTATATAAACTGAACTCCAAGATCGGTCAAGGACATTTAATGGAACAAAAAGTTCCAGATTTAGTGAAAGCAGGATTTGTAGCGGTAATAGGCCTACCCAACGTGGGAAAATCTACGCTGGTCAACCGGCTAACAAACTCGGAGCTATCTATTGTATCATCTAAAGCGCAAACAACTCGAAACAGTGTTTCTCTAATTTTAACCCTCCCACATGCACAGATCATATTCCGAGATACGCCAGGATTCCATGAAGCTACAACGGCCCTAAACCAAGCCCTTATTGAATCGGTCTTAAGAACTCTGAGAATGACGGATATAGCAATTCTTTTGGTGGATTCAACAGCTAAAGCGGACGAACAGAGTAAAAAAGTCCAGGACTTGGTTGCTCTATCCAAAAAACCTGTAATTTTGGCTATTAATAAAATTGATACTGTGGATCTTAAATTAGCTGAAGCGCTGGTTTCAGAAAGACTTTCAGAAGGAACATTTGCTCGGGTGATTGCTGTAAGTGCAAAAACTGGGCAGAATTGCGATCTTCTTTTGAATCAGATAGTAGAAATCTTGCCAGAAGGTCCTTATTTGTATAGTCCTGACGACTTGAGCGACATGCCAACACGATTTTTTGCAGCAGAAATCATTAGGGAACAAATTCTGAAGCTCCTGTCCCAGGAAATTCCGCATAAGACAGCGATTACGATAGAAACTTTCCAAGAAAGTGACAAGAGGATATTAATTCAAGCCAATGTCCATGTAGAACGCGATAGTCAGAAAAAAATTTTGATCGGCCGCAGTGGTTCAATGGTAAAAACTATAGGAACCTTTGCCAGAAAAAAACTGGAAGAGTTTCTGGAAAAATCGGTCAGGCTAGAACTATTTATAAAAGTTTCTAAAGATTGGACAAAAGATACTAATAAACTAAGGGAATTTGGTTATATGGACAATTAAGTAAATTTGTTTTTTATCATTCAAAATTTTGAAAAATCAATTTTAATCTATTTTCACCGCCAAACGTTCTGCGAGCCTTTTAATTTCAGGAGAAATCTCATGATTGGAGAGTCCTTCAACACTGTGAACAATCCGGAACAACTCAATTTGGGCTTCATTTAATTGCAACGGAATATCAAGGCTTTGGGCCATATCCAGAAATCGGAAAATTTCCGACAGAACAGACTTGTTAGACCAATCGTGGCCAAGTTGTTCAACG
>JBMFSZ010000491.1:0-2199 GCA_049967315.1 Desulfomonilaceae bacterium | reverse complement strand
GCTAGTGATACTCTGGAGAGTGTCGTGGAAAGAGCTGATAAATTAATGTATCTGAGCAAGAATTTCGGTCGAAACATGGTTACAACAGACTTCAGCGTCTAACGGCAGTCTCGCGTAAAAAGACATGAACGCTGATGGATGTCTATAGAGTTCCTTTTCTGAATCACTAAATTCTTCCTGTTCCTTTTGTCCCAGCTACTTTAATAGGCGCTCTCAAACCCATTCTAGCTGACACTCCTACAAACGAGCTTTTGGTAGGGCACACTAAGACTCAGTTTATATGATTCTTTTTTTAGGTGACCAGATGATTCGAGTCCAAATTGATGTTGGCAAGAGGGACATCCATGTTATAGACGCTTGGAGTGTCTGAACCAAACCAGCCTGCAATGCAATAGCTGATGGGCGGATGCTGATGCTCTGAAACGATGATACTGCAAAAACACCTGTGCAGATTTTCTGTTTTGAAACGAGGCAAAACAAAGGGCCCTAAACGCTCAACGACATAGGGCCCAAGTTCTAATTTTGACCTATATATTGATTTAAAAGCTTTCTGCTATTGAACCCTACCCCACTGGAATTTCTTGGGGCCACTATCCAAGGCATTGGAAGCTTCCTTTGACGAACCGTGAGACGATACCTGAGAGGACGACATCGGGGCAGAATCGTTATTTCCCGGCTCGGATCCGACCATCGCGGGTTTTCCCTGAACTCCCCATTTGAAAGATTGCCTTTTCTCCACTACTTGTCCACTAGCGTTTACCTCTGCTTTCCCCCATTTAAATCCGGATGCCGCAGGTGGAGGAGGAGTTGCGGACGTAAGCTTGGAATCCTGTCTCACTATATTGCGCCGGCCACGTTGAACTGTTGACTGATCATTTGGGTTTGAAAAAGGCTTGCTTCGATTGATCATCGCGCTCGAACGAGGAGGCTGAGATTGATTTGCCGAGGGAGATGGTCGAGAAGACGCCCCACTGAACGATTGCCCTTTCTCAGATTCAGAGCCATCCCAGTATATTTCATTGTTGTAAAGGGTATCCTCGTCAGAATTCCTGGAGGTAGGAATAACAGTTGGTTGAGGCACAGGCCGAGATTGGCTTCTGGAAGGGCTGATTACCTGGGTAGATTCGTGAACATCTGGCCTGGACCCTGGACCCATTCTGGGGGCTAAACGTGTTCTCAAGGTTGGTTGTTGATAATACTGGTTTTGAACTGATGGCAAACCGTACGTTCCCGCCCCATAGGGTGTGTCTTCATACCTTCCATAACCCGGAACGCCAGGATATGGATCGTATGCTCCATTAGGTGAAGAATACCCGCGCGAATTCGCTTGTGCGCCGTAACCATACGGATACCCATAGCCAGATGAAGTGTTCTGTCCGTAACCTTGGTAACCCTGGCCATACGACTGGCTATAGGGGCTGTAACCCTGATTCGAATAGTAGCCGCCATAATAATCCTGCCCCAAAGCTAGTCCAACTAGCGAGACACATAAGCATGCGGCCAAACCAATACGCAACACTATTTTCATGAACATACTCCTTTAGATAATCATAACACGAACAGCCCCATCGCGGAACCACAAACAACAAAATGGCTACCATATGATTTTCTGTTGTAATTTTAATTAATTTGGGTAAATTAATCAACTACAATTTTAGCAACGATGATCAGCCGTTTTGGATATCACTATAAGTTGTCAATTGATCTATTGACCCGAAAGAACGCCGAGTCTATTGTGTGATACTATGAAAATGGCGCATCTTTCCGATCTTCACTTTGGCAAATCCGTTTCTCCGCAAAAACTCGTGGCCCTGACCAGTGATCTTGTGGAACAAAAGCCCGACTTGGCGATCGTCACCGGAGATATCACGGATACCGGTGAAGTCAAGCAATTCGTTCAGGCCAAAGACTTTCTGGATTCAATTGGTTGTTTATATGTGAGTGTTCCTGGAAACAGGGATGCGCCTCTTTTTGCGCCCTGGGAATTAATAGTACCTTCACTTGCCATGAGACGGTACAGGCGATATTTTGGGCAAACTGACAGAGTGTTTTACCAATTCGAACAAGACCAAACGGTGTTGTTGGGATTGAATTCTGTCAGCCAATTCCCATCATGGCCAGGATCGATTTCAAGGCAAAGTAGATACTGGTTTAGAGAAACGTGTCAGCGTTTTTTGACTCACTTCAAGGTCCTTTTTT
>JBMFSZ010000490.1:0-2203 GCA_049967315.1 Desulfomonilaceae bacterium | reverse complement strand
AAGATAACCGCAAATGATCTGGATTACGTGGTTTTTTATGACAAGCCTTTCATCAAGTTTGAGAGGCTGCTGGAGACTTATCTGGCCTTCGCTCCGAAGGGATGGACGTCTTTTCTTATGGCAATGCCTTTGTGGTTGAAACAGAAGTTGCATTTGCCATCTCTGATCAAGAAGTCCCTGAATTATGAGGGGAAAATTCTGTTCCCCGAGCATCATGAGTCTCATGCCGCAAGCGCATTTTTCCCTTCTCCCTTCCAGAGGGCTGCGTTCTTGACCATGGATGGAGTAGGGGAGTGGACTACTACAAGTTTCGGTGTCGGGGTTGATAACAAGATAAACATACAATACGAAATAAAATTTCCCCATTCTTTAGGTTTACTTTATTCGGCCTTTACCTATTTCACTGGATTTAAGGTTAACTCTGGAGAATACAAGGTAATGGGGCTCGCGCCATACGGAGAGCCCAAATACGTAGACGTAATTCTGAAGGAACTTATAGATATTAAGGAAGATGGCTCATTCAAACTTAACATGGATTACTTTACATATCCTTATGGCCTTACGATGACAGGTTCAGCCATGGAAAAGCTGTTCGGCGGTCCTGCGCGAAAACCCGAAAGCCAACTTACCCAGCGTGAGATGGACATTGCAAAATCTGTGCAGGTTGTCACCGAAGAGATAATGCTACGGACGGCCAGGCACATTCACAAAATGACTGGGGAGAAGTACCTGTGCCTCGCAGGGGGGGTAGCCCTCAACTGCGTAGGTAATGGAAGGTTGTTGCGTGAAGGCCCATTTGAGGATATCTGGATTCAGCCTGCATCCGGCGATGCTGGTGGGGCTTTGGGCGCCGCCCTGTTTGTCTGGTATCAGTTGCTCGGTAACTTAAGAGTTTGCGACAACGTGCACGATTCCCAGTATGGATCATATTTGGGGCCGGAATATTCGGATGGTGAAATCAAACGGTTCCTCGATGAGGGGGGTTATCCCTACACTTTCCTTGGAGATGGATCTCTGTGTCAGGAAGTGGCTGCTTTAATTGCCGAAGGTAAAGTCATCGGGTGGCTAAACGGTCGAATGGAGTTTGGTCCACGGGCGCTTGGCGCACGCTCTATAATCGGGGATGCCAGAAATACAACGATGCAAAGTCAGATGAACCTCAAGATAAAATACAGAGAGAGTTTCAGACCATTTGCCCCGTCGGTTTTGATGGAACAGGTTGACAATTTTTTCGAATTGGATAAGCCTTCACCTTACATGCTTCTGGTTGCCAATGTAGACAAGAGACTGCGAAGGAACATGACTGATGAAGAAACAAAATTATGGGGCATCGACAAACTTAACGTCGTCAGATCCGAGATACCTGCCGTAACACATGTCGATTATTCCGCAAGAATTCAGACGGTACACCGTGAGACCAATCCCCTTTATCACGAGCTAATATCGACATTTTTTGAAAAAACCGGTTGCCCGGTAATAGTGAACACTTCGTTCAATGTTCGAGGGGAGCCGATAGTGATGAGTCCGGAACATGCGTACCTATGTTTTATGCGCACAGAAATGGATTATCTGGTGCTTGGTTCTTATCTTCTGGATAAAAAAATGCAGCCCAAGTTGAAAGACGACACTGACTGGCGTTCACAATATGAACTGGATTAAAATGAAACGGATTCCGAAACGAAATTTTCTCTGAAACGAGGTCCTGGTGGATGAGTATAGTCAAGGATATAAAAGACGAAATCAAAGCCGCGTATCGCGAGCCCAGCAAAAAGGACTTAAATATTTTAGCCCTTTTATTTCTCGTCCTGCCCTCAGCAATTGGCGCCCATCTTCTTTACTGGAAGGGCTCCCCGAAGGGCTATGTCTGGATTGGCCTTGGCATTGGTCTTTTCATTTGCCGATTCATTCCACCTTTGTTCAGAAGGATTTATTCAACATGGGTGACGGTTTCGATTATCATTGGTTATTTCGTTTCCAGGGCGTTGCTCACCTTCATTTTTTTTGTGGTCATCAGCCCTACTGGCGCACTTATGAGGCTTCTGGCAAAAGACCCTATGGATCGAAAGATTGACCCTGATGTGAAATCATACTGGCAAAAGAGGGAACCAAGCGCCGAAAACAGTGTCGAGAGATACGAGAAGCAGTTTTGACATGACATGTTTTCCGAGATAAACCTATGTCGGTCGTCTTTTAATTAATTTAC
>JBMFSZ010000489.1:0-2206 GCA_049967315.1 Desulfomonilaceae bacterium | reverse complement strand
CCTTGAAACAACATCTTAATAAAATCTATTAGAGTAATTGGTTCTAGTTAATTCTAGAATACTTTATTAATAAATGTCAATATCATTCTGAAAACATGTAATAAAATAATATGCACTATTATAAAGATCTGGTTCTTGGCCCCAAAACTTGCCATCTCATTTTCGAATTAATAAAAACAGATTGCGGCGCCTGAATGCCGGTGGTATGTTTACGCTCCTCAATGCGGGCTAAACAAAAATCAGAATTTTAGAATGAGGACTTGCCATGACAGGGGCTGATTTCGTTCATTTGCACCTTCACACTCAATATTCGTTGCTTGATGGCGCTATTCGCATTCCTGACCTGATTGCTCGCGCTAAAGAATACAAGATGCCCGCCGTCACTATGACTGATCACGGAAATTTGTTCGGAACCATGGATTTCTACAGTTCGGTTCAGGCGGCAGGATTGAAGCCCATCGTAGGCTGTGAGGTATATGTTGCTCCGAATGACAGGTTCCAGAAATCTTCAAAAAATGGCGAACAGAAATCCTATCATTTGATTTTACTTTGTGAGAATGAGAAGGGGTACCGTAATCTTTGTAAGCTTGTAACATTAGGTTATTTTGAAGGTTTCTATTACAAACCGAGAATAGACAAGTCTCTGCTGGAACAATATAACGAGGGGCTCATATGTCTTAGCGGGTGCCTTTCATCCGAGCTGGCTGATTTGGCTCTTGCCGGTGACGACAGGAATCTCGTGAATACGGCTTCCTGGTTTCGGGACGTGTTTTCACCCGAACGATACTATCTTGAACTCCAGGAAAATGGCATTGAGGAACAAAGGAGAGTCAATGGAAAGCTACTGGAACTTGCCAAAAAGATTGGTGTGCAAACTGTCGCTACTAACGACTGTCACTACCTCGATCAAAAAGATCACAGAGCTCATGAAATATTGTTGTGCATCCAGACAGGGAAACTATTGGAAGATACTTCCCGGATGAGTTTTGATTCAGATCAGTTTTTTTTCAAATCTCCTGAACGAATGAAAAGTGATTTTAGCCATGTTCCGGAGGCAATTACAAATACCCGAGCTATAGCCGAAAGATGTTCCCTTTTGCTGGAGTTTGGCAAAATCCACATGCCCAGGTTTGATCTTGGCACGGGTGAAACTTTAAGAGAACGCTTTGCAAAAGACGCTAGGAACGGCCTTGAACGCCGAATCAAAAAAGGCCTTTCTTCAGGAATTCTGGATGAAAAACTGGCTGAAAAATATGCTCGACGGCTCGAGTACGAAATCAATCTTGTACAAGAGATGGGATTTTCAGGCTACTTCCTCATAGTTGCAGATTTTATAAATTTTGCCCGTAACAACGCAATTCCCGTAGGGCCGGGTAGAGGTTCGGCGGCGGGTTCTCTTGCCGCTTATTCCCTGGGTATAACCGATATTGATCCAATAAAGTACAATTTGCTGTTTGAGAGGTTTCTAAATCCCGAACGCAAGAGCATGCCGGATATAGATGTCGATTTTTGCACAGATGGCAGGGAAAAGGTCATCGAATATGTATCGAATAAATATGGAAAGGAAAAAGTAGCCCAAATAATAACCTTCGGTCGCATGCAGGCCAAAGCGGTGGTTAGAGATGTAGCGCGGGTACTGGGTTTCCCTTATTCCGAGGCTGATCAAATAGCCAAACTCATTCCCGACGCTCTGAAAATGACTCTGGATAAAGCCCTCAAGGAAGAACCACGACTCAGAGAATTGATGGAAAAGTCGGAAATGGTTCGAGATTTGATAGAGACGGCCCAGTCTCTCGAAGGACTTTCAAGGCACGCTTCAACTCATGCTGCCGGTATCGTGATTTCAGACACACCGCTTGTAGAGAAACTTCCACTGTACAAGGGCAACAACAATGAAACTTTGACTCAGTTTGATATGACGTGGGTTGAAAAGATTGGGTTAGTGAAATTCGATTTTTTAGGATTAAAAACCCTTTCTGTGATCGACCGAACTCTCAAACTGATAAATAAGTCAAAAGGCTCAGTATTTGATTTAGGCTCTATTCCTCTTGATGACCCGATGACGTTTGAAAGGCTTTCGAGTGGGGAGACGCTTGGAGTTTTTCAGCTTGAATCTTCAGGGATGCGCGATGTTCTTACCAAATTCAAACCTACTGTGTTTGAGGACCTCATAGCTATACTGGCGCTTTATCGACCCGGACCTCTC
>JBMFSZ010000488.1:0-2253 GCA_049967315.1 Desulfomonilaceae bacterium | reverse complement strand
CCGCACGGGAAAAGAAATTATGTTTGAGGCGCCAACATCGTTCCGACATCAGATTTGTAGTGGAGGCAGCGTCCCTGCCGCTCATTTTTCTTCACAGCAAACAGCCCTATTCAAACAAGCCGATGATCGATTTGGAGGCCGCTCCTAATGCTGGATCATGGTAGGCTGGCGCTATTCGAAGGAATCCCGGCTCGCCCGTCAACGCAAGCTCAAACGAGTTGGATTGGTTCCTTTGAGGTGGGGCCGTAACGAAGGAGCTCGTTTACTCCTGGCATCGTATCATCTCGAATTCACTTGAACAAGGATGATTATTTTTCTTTTGGCGCCTCCCAAATTAGGTGAAACTCCCGCAGGATGATCCATTTGATTTGATACTTGTGTCAGCCTATTCCGTTTTGTTAAGCATCTCTAACTCCGCAATTGGTACTCCAGAGATGGATTTCTGAAATTAAGCTTGATATTCTACAAATGCTCACAGGTTAAAGTGTTGAGTTTAGTTTCATGGAATTTGCCGCAGAATTTGAGAAAGACTTTATGAAAAGAACCCTGGACTTGGTGAAAAACTACCAGGGTGATTTTGACACCACACTATTGTTAAACTGTCTGCTTGGTCTGCTCATTGTGCCCAGAGAAACTTCTTTGAATAAGATTCCCACTGATCCAATATATCATTTAAAGAATTGGGGCATATCACCAGAATCAATTATACGTCGCGGCAGCCGAAATCGCTCCAATGAATACCCTGACACGCTTAGAAGCGTCGTCTACAGCCTAAAGAATTCGGTCGCCCACTTCAGAATTCAGCCTGTTCAAGAGAGCAGGTCTGTTAAAGGGTTCCATTTCAGTGTATGAATGGTTTCGCAGCAACGATCGACATATCTGAAATGCGCACCTTTGTAGAAAACCTGGCCGATTATCTCGAGAGGCAAATTTAGTCGTGAAAGCTGTCTAACCGAATTTTGTTTTTTTTCATTGACATAACTCTACAAAAGTCGGCGATCGTTCAAATCTTTTCTCACCGATTCCTGTTTATAGGTGGCTTCCTTTTGGGCCCTGCTGATGATAGTTTCAATTTCATCACCGGAACCGCATCCTATCCGAGGGGCACTCGCATTCTTAAGCAGAAACCGTAGAAGCAGGCGGTGAACCGTGGACATGTCCACCGCTTCGAAAAGTTCAGCCAATTTCTCGGAATTTTCGTCGTAGAGGCGTATCGTTGATTGGTCCATCAGATGCGGCTCCGGAATCGATCAGTGATTATCATGCGTTTGGACCTTATGGAATCATTTGTATAAGCAATCGGATTAATCGTCGCAAACATTCCATGGTCGGAATCATTTAGCTGCTTCCCGAGATTGGTTGTAGTGGCCAGTTTAAGGGTTAAAAAATTAGTGCATGACGACAAAATTTCTTGTACAGTAGAGTAGTTGATCAACACTGGAGAATACTAGAAATGGCCGGACAGGAACAATTTGTTATTGACGCTAAAGGTAAGAAGACGGGAGTTATTTTACCGGTAAAGCGTTACGAGAAATTGCTTGAGGATTTGCATGATCTGGCGGTAATCGCTGAACGACGTGAAGAAAAACCCATAAGTCTGGAGGAAATGGAACGTCGGCTAAAAGAAGATGGAATCTTATAAAATTGTTTTCAAACCGTCTGTCGAGAAAGACCTTCGCTGCCTGCCCAAAACTGTATTCACTCGAATCCTCAAAAAAATCCAGGGAATCCGGGTTAATCCCATTTCACGGGAATCCGTCAAACTAACTGGAGCGGAACACTTTTATAGAGTTCATGTTGGGGATTATCGTGTGATCTATTCTATAGACAGTGAAGAAAGGGCCATAATAATCCATCATGTTCGGCATCGTCGTTACGTCTACAGTAATTTAACTTGATTTGCCCAACGTCCATTTCGATGGTGGGTGGGAGACATATACAGGGCCATCCAGGCGAACTACCTAGAATTCCTTGGTAGTTGCTGATGGGGTCAGTTCCCCTTCGCTATAGATGTTTTTTGGATGCAGAGAAATACTGTCCACGGAACATTGGAACAGTTGAGCCATGTCGTTTTGCGCCATCCAAAGGGTCTCCCGTTCCAATCGCACATCTGGTTTTATTTTTCCATCATCCGTCCGATAAACCAGGATTTCACCCCCGGGAACCTGGAGATTCACTTTTCTGCCTTCATCCTTTTTCATATTGACCTGACTTCCGTGCCCGGCGGCATTTGTTTGAAGATTTGATCTATAC
>JBMFSZ010000487.1:0-2281 GCA_049967315.1 Desulfomonilaceae bacterium | reverse complement strand
CGCTCAAGCTCCCGGGCATAATTCCGCACCACTCTCTGGCATTGGTCAATCTCGGCATCAATCGCGCCAATGGTGAGTTGGTCGGCGTCGGTCGGTGTTGGCTTTAGCTTTGCAAATATATTCATTGTTCCTCACTTTCCAATTCCGTCGTTTGAGATAGATATTTCCGGTCCCTGCCGAGAAAATCCCATAAAAGAAACTCTATCAGCCTGTTGAAATTGGGTTCCTTTTTAGCCGAATCCACTACCATCGCGGTAGGAAGTCTGATAGTTTTCAACACGGTCTTGGTTCTATCAAACAGGATCTTGGTCGGTATAGCGCCCTTTTTTTGTCGCTCTTTGGCGATCTTTTTCAGGATTTTTATCTCTTCAGCCGTAAACTCACTCATCGGCTTGTTCCAGTTCGTCCATTAGTTTTTGCGTCCGCTTCGGGTCTTGGGTTTGAAGTATCTCCAACAGCCTTTTAAATGCCGGTTCCTCGCCCAATGGCCGCTTTAAGCCGCCCGTTTCAGGACGCTCTGCACTTGTCCGTGTGTCCATTTTCCGCCTTTCTTTGCCTGGTAGCCTCTAGCATTAAGCTCACTGGCTATTTCTCGTAGTGATCGCCCCTGGCCCTTGAGTTCACGAATTAAAGATAACGCTTCTTGTTCAGACGCATCTTTAACCAGCGTTTTACCGTCAACATCTAGCGCATAACCGTATGGCAACCCACCAATGACCTTGCCTTCCAGTTTTCGTGCTTCCCTGCCATTGGAACAGCGTTCTTTGATAAGATTCTTTTCCAGTTCGGCCGCACCAGCCATCATGGTTATAAAGAATTTACCCATAGGTGAGGTTGTGTCTACAGTTTGACCGGATATATTGAGAATATGGAGCCCAATACCCTTTTTCTCCCAGGTCTCAACCATAGTCAGACAATCACTGGCGCTCCTAAAAGCCCTGTCCAGCTTGCAGATAATCACGGTATCTATGGCCCCGTTGTCAATGGCTTCAACCAGCAGCTTTCCTTGAGGCCGTAAATGAATGGGAATCTCACCTTTGATCGCAGGATCTATGATTACACCGAGCAGGTCAATTTGCTTCAATGAAGCATAGGCTTCGATCTGGCGTTTCTGTTCATTCAGCGAAGTCCCTTTTATCTGCTCAACACTTGAAACCCTGATGTAACCGTATGCTCTCATTGTCGTTTCCTTTCTTGCTGATGTAATTCAATAGTAATATATCGAGAAAGGTATGTCAAGCAAAATAATACATGCGTAATAATTTATTATTACACTAGCGCGACACCTATTGAAGCCGTTTGATGCAGTTTATTCCGAGATAATGTCCGTCGTTTTGTGATTGAAGTGTATACGACTTAGAAGTCGTATACGGTAGCGAAATGAGAAACGCGGTGTGTAATCGTAACACGGTCATTTTAGGCAAAAAAAACCCGTCTGTATTCGGGCTTTGGACATGCTGGCCAGCTTCCATAGAGATTTCCAATTTGGGAGTAATATACGATTGCGAATGTGTCAAGAAACAAAAAGCCCCGGGGTCAACGCCGAGGCTTTCTGCCAAAGAAGGTTATCGCGTGCAAAACACGTCGGTAAACTTGCAACACATTAATTTGTTTGTATCACCAGCGCTCCCGCATGTCAATGAAAAAGTGCTACGAATAACACAAAATGTGCTACGAAAAGTGTGCGCCAGGATAGAAAAAATGTGCGATATCGCTCATGACCCGGATTAGGATGAGCGAAAAGATCAGTCTTTTCACCTAGTCACATAATGACTAGTCTATTCCTGACTCCTCTTATTTCCCTGGCACAACATAGAGTGTTCTTGGTTTAATCTCTCTAAGGTTCCTTGACAGTATAATTCCGTCCACGGCTTCGGTTGGCGTCTGTGGCTCGAACAGGAAGTAGTCGAGGTCTGGATAATCTGGGAAACTGTCGAGATTGTAACCTGTCCGTCGAACCAGTTCATCTTCAAGTTCACCTACCCATTGGTAGTAGGCGCTGATAAATTCGTCCCTAGTAAAGCTGTCGCTGAGTAGTGCCATGTTTTGTTCCCTGCCTTCCCCTGGTTAAATTTTTATTGGTTGATTTGATAATAAAACGGGCCGACTTGGGTTGTCAAGGTTTATTTAATAAAACCAGTATGTTATAACGTAGGGGTTACACGTTACGGTTGAAGAATTAAAGCCTTGGTTGAAGTGAATTTCGTCTCGTTATTTGCTGACGTCTACTTTAAGAAATCGAGATAAGTGTGTTGGAAAAAATGCTAACATTTTTTGATAG
>JBMFSZ010000486.1:0-2283 GCA_049967315.1 Desulfomonilaceae bacterium | reverse complement strand
GATCCTTGTAGTTTAAACCGACCGCCACGACTTTTGATGGCGTACAGGGAGTCAGCAAACGTACATCTGACAGGGCTAATACATTATTAGCCGGATTATCTCCCCAAGGTTTTATTTCATTACCTTCAATCATTCCGGAAAAGGCGCCTTGGGCAGTTTGGAATCTAACTAGCTTCATTTCATTTCCTTACTCAATCGTGTTTAACGTAACACGGTGCCAATGTTTTAAATTTTTTATCAACTTTTACAATCCAAGCACATCGCGCATGTCATAGAGACGTCCGGCAGGCTTCTTTGAAATCCATACAGCCGCCTGAACCGCTCCCTTGGCGAACGCGTCCCTGCTATGCGCTTTATGAGTCAGTTCTATACGCTCACCATTAGTGCAAAACATTACGGTATGTTCACCAACGATGTCACCAGCCCTGACAGACATTATTCCTATTTCTTTAGGATTTCTGGCGCCGACTATGCCATAGCGTCCGTAAATACCAACTTCGTCAAGGTCTCTTTTCAGGGAGGCGGAAATAATTTCTGCCAGCCTGGCCGCCGTACCGCTTGGAGCGTCCTTCTTCTGATTGTGATGGGCCTCAATTATTTCAACGTCATAGTTATTGCCCAGACTCTCAGCTACTGTCTTAACCAAACTGAACATAAGATTGACACCCAGACTCATGTTGGGGGCCATCATGCAGGGGATTTTTGTGGCAGCCTCACTTACGATAGCTTTCTGTTTATCTGAAAGTCCGGTGGTGCCTATAATAATGGCTTTACCCTTTTTCGCACATTCGCCAACATTGCGTACAGTAGCCTCGGGCGATGAGAAATCGATGACCACATCCCCTATCGATATAGCGGCTTCGTAATCATCCGTGACCTTGACATCTATATGACCTATCCCCGCGATTTCCCCGGCATCTTTACCTATCAGTGGGATTTCCGGGGCGTCGAGAGCCGCCACAACTTTCAGCTTGGGATGTTCGTGGGATAAAGCAACTATTCTTCTTCCCATCCTGCCGGCCGCTCCGCTTACCGCAACCTTGATCATGTTATCTCCTGAACTATATCAAATTATGTTTGTCCAAAACTTTCCTGATCTTTTCCAGACTCGCTGCAGAAGGCGCACATAAGGGCAGCCTGAATTCCGGCTCTATCTTGCCCATCAGGCCAAGGGCGGCCTTTATCGGGATCGGGTTGGTTTCTACGAACATCGTCTGGCAAAGTTCGAAAATCTCAAAATGCATGGCTCTGGCTTTATCAATTTCCCCGGAAAGCATGTATCGGACAAGCGCCGACATCTTGTCGGGAATAATATTGGTAACAACCGAGATAACTCCTTTACCGCCCAAAGCCATCAACGGAAAAGTCATTTGGTCATCTCCGGACAGCACATCGAATTCCGGACCACATAATCGAATGACTTCACTCATCTGCAAAATGGATCCGGAAGCTTCCTTGACACCTACTATGTTGGGGATTTTTGAAAGCCTTTGCATCGTAGCATTTTCAATATTTACCCCGGTTCTCCCCTGTATATTGTAAAGCACCAGAGGAATCTCTACCTCTTCAGCTATAGCTGAAAAATGCTTGAAAAGACCTTCCTGGGTAGGCTTGTTGTAGTATGGGGAAACGAGCAGCGCCGCGTCAGCGCCGACCTTTTTAGCGTGCCTGGTGAGGCTTATAGCTTCTGCTGTCGAATTCGAACCTGTACCAGCTATTACCTTAACCTGTCCCGCTACTTCCTTCACTGTAAGTTCTACAACACGATTGTGCTCTTCATGGGATAGTGTTGGGGATTCGCCGGTGGTCCCACAAGGGATAAAACCACTTACTCCGCCGTCTATTCCAAAACGGATCAGGCTTTTGAGAGATTTTTCATCAACCTGGCCATTTTTGAACGGCGTTACAATAGCCGTGAACGCTCCGGAAAACATAAGTCGCTCCTTTATTTACCCTCGAGAATGTGATCAGGCACTTTTTCACCCCTGATCAAGTCCTCGTAAGATTCTCTTTTTCTTATAAGATAATAATTGGATCCATCAACTAAAACCTCCGGGCAACGGGGTCTGGAGTTGTAATTCGACGACATCGTAAAACCGTAGGCGCCTGCGCTCATAACTGCCAGCAAATCTCCCGGCGCTGGTTCTTCAATTTCACGGCCCCTGGCCATAAAATCACCTGATTCACATATTGGGCCTACAATGTCCGCGACAAGTTTTGGCGCTGGTTTCTTGTGTTCCTTCACTCTTGCGATTGCATGGTAAGCCTTATAAAGGCTCGGGC
>JBMFSZ010000485.1:0-2311 GCA_049967315.1 Desulfomonilaceae bacterium | reverse complement strand
GCTTGCCAAAATTCAGCGCCGCCCTTTCCAGGTCGCGAATGGCAATCGCCTCGCCTGACTCCCTTCGTTTACAGAAAGTTTCACAGGGGTGATCACAGATATGGCTGATAATTCGTGGGAAAGGGACGGTTTTTAGAAAAATATTTAAAGCTTTTGAAAAATCTTTTTGAGTTATGGCGTTACACATGGACCTGACGTCTACGTGTACCGGGCAATTAGACATGCACCAGGGAGAGCACTCCTGAATACAAAGATTTTCGAGTTCCCGCAATTCTTTTTGGTTCATGGATCTGCGCCATTTGAGAATCGGTTTAACAGCCATTAATTAAAGTCCAGGCGCAAAATGATGCGCCTGAACTTTCTTACCTGTAATTGAGAGACTATCCAAGAGCCTTGAGGCCAGCCAGGACCTTCTCTGGAAGGGCCGGGGTTTCTCGGATCCGAACTCCGGTTGCATTATAGATAGCATTGAGCACAGCCACATGAGGGGAAGTAAGCGGTAACTCACCTACACCTGCGGCTCCGAACGGACCATGTTCCCGTGGATTTTCAAAGTAGAAAATCTTGAAGTTGTCCGGGATATCTCTAGTATAAGGTAACCCACAATCGACAAGACTGGTGTGTTTGTTGAGATCCTCAAAATCCTCACTAAGCGCAAGCCCAATACCTTGAGCCACTCCACCGTAAATCTGCCCATCTACCACGAGTTTGTTGTTTATTTTTCCGATATCGGCCATTACGGTGAACTTCTCAACCTGGGTCTTGCCCGTTTTCGTGTCTACCGCGACCTCAGCCATAAATGCCCCATACATGTAGACTGCGAATGGATTCCCCTGACCGTTTTCATCGCATGGGGAACACATTGACGCTGTCCACTTTCCCGAATACTTAAGAGGAATATTTTCGGCCTTCATTTCATCGTAAGTTCGATATGTTCCATCAGGTTTACGCATAGCGTTGAGGAGCATTTCACAACCATTTTTAATCGCGTTACCGGTCATGACCTGCTGACGACTTCCACCAGATGGTCCACTGTTGGGAACGATAGCTGTGTCGTTCATCACCAGCTTGATTTTGTCAGGCGATATTCCAAGGGGTCTTAGCCCTTCATGACAAGTTCCCAGGGCGCCCATATCAGCTCCCTGTCCGTGATCTTCCCAGGCAGACGTGAGTGTTACACCATCAGGCGTCAGCTCTACCCAAACCTCGGAGGAATCTGGACCATCAAGCCCACAGCCGTAAACCCCGATCGATACACCTACGCCTTTCTTCTTCTCAGGCGTGGATTCTTTCTTGGCCTGCTCAAGGGCGTCCTTGTACAGCGGCCTCAACTTGTCGATCATCTCCGGTAGGCTGTAGACCTCTGGCGCCTGACCCGTGGGAGTGGTATCTCCGGGGCGATAAACGTTGATATATCTTAATTCTAGAGGATCCTTACCCATTTTGGCCGCAAGCTCGTCGATCAGGCTCTCTGAAGCGAGGAAACTTTGAGGTGATCCGTAGGCTCTGAAAGCGGAACCCCATGCATGGTTTGTGCAAACTGTCTTGCCGAGACCTCTTATATTAGGAATACCATATCCAGCCCCAATAAATTGCGCGCCACGGACAGTAAGAAGGTCACCGAATTCCGAGTATGGCCCATGATCAACGATCCAGTCACTTTCCATGGCGATGATCTTACCGTCTTTATCAGCTCCGTATTTCAGATGGATAAAGAAAGGAGATCTTTTTCCTGTATAGGTAATATGCTGATAGTAATCATATTTTAAAGCCACTGGTTTGTTGGTGGCTATGGCCGCGACTCCAACCAACGCTTCCATGGTTGGGCTGAATTTGTAACCGAATGTGCCTCCTGCAGGGTTCTGAACCAACCTGAGCTTTTCAGGTTCTATTCCAAGGCCGGGACAAATCATGGCGTGATGCAAATGGATACCAATGCTCTTGGAATGTATTGTAAGGCGGCCCTCTTCATCAAAATAGGCGAATCCTACATCGGGTTCCATTGTTAGGTGTGGTTGCCTCTGAAGGTAATAATCGCCCTCCACCACATACGCGGCTGATTCCATAAGAGGTTTGGTGTCATTCCCCTTTGCACGCTTCTGCTCATAGTATACGTTTGGTGTCCCTGGATGAATCTCGATAGCGTCATCGGCCATCGCTGCTGGGGCGCTCATGTATGCGGGCAATTGTTCGAGATTGACTTTAACCTTTTCTGCCGCAGCCCTGGCATTCGCTTCGGTATCGGCTGCCACAATGGCTATAGCGTCGCCAAACTGAAACACCTTTTCGTCGCAAAGGATCGGCCTATCCC
>JBMFSZ010000484.1:0-2321 GCA_049967315.1 Desulfomonilaceae bacterium | reverse complement strand
GCCTTATCTCCTGAACTAACGACATGCGTATCGTGTGGACGGACTACCCGGGGGCTTCATGATTCATGCCAATACTGTAAATCAGAAAAAGTTGAGCAGATAACCCGTATCACGGGATACTTCACCAAGGTCTCCAGTTGGAATAAAGGTAAGAGAGGTGAACTTAGGGACAGGTATAGGAACGATCTGTCCCGTTAGCTAGAGCAGGTTTGAATCGAGTGTAACTTTTAAATAATTACCGGCGCTAGCGGCTAAAACCGGACCAAGTGTTGAAAACGAATTGGGTTTTATGGACAAAGGAGGCTTACCTTGACATATCTTTTTACAAAAGATGGTTGTGGCAAATGTGACTGGGTCAAAAAACAGGTCGACCTCAGTGAAATAGAAGATGTTAAAGTCATGCAACTGGATTCAGATAATTCCGATGCTCTCGCTCTTTTAGCCTATTTCGAATGCGTGGCTCTGTCTGAAAAGAAACTCCCTATTCTGGTATGTGACGACAGAAAAGTCATAACCAGTGTTGGAGATATCAGGAATTATCTGGTCAATATGAACGCATAGAATAGCCTGTTTCGATTGAAATGTTTCTGAGAGTTCACTGAAAATGAATCTGCCCAAGATCAAAGGTTTTTTGCCCGTTTCAATGCTTGATTGGCCGGGACAAGTATCATCAGTAGTTTTTCTGGCCGGATGTTCATTCCGATGTCCGGCCTGCCACAATCATCAACTGGTCTTATGCCCGGAAAGTATTAATGACTATCCTCTGGATCACGTAATGAGTTTTCTTGAGGAAAGGCATGGATGGATTGATGGGGTAACGGTTAGCGGCGGGGAACCTACGTGTCAGGAGGGAACTCCAGCGCTTGTAGCAAAGTTCAAGGGTTTAGGTCTGAAAGTTAAGTTGGATACCAATGGATCTAACCCTGGCATGCTGGAAAAGCTCATCAACGGCGGTTTAATTGACGCTGTGTCCATGGATATCAAGGCTCCCCTCGAAACCAGATTGTACTCAAAAGTTGCCGGAGTTTCGGTGAATCTGTCTAACATTAAAAAAAGTATCGAATTGTTGAAGAAATCCCAGCTCAGTGTTTTTTTCAGGACTACTGTGATTCCAGGATTAATAGACGAAAATGCGCTATCAGCCATCCGCGCCCAAATAGGAGATGTCCCGAGATATTTCATCCAGAGATTCAGAAACTCGGACACATTGGATCCGGCGTTCCGACAAATTCCGGATCTAGATCTGGCCAATTTCGAGGCCTTGAAGCTCAAATTTGATCAGCCTAAGCCCGAACAATACGGGGCTTGCTTAAATTAAGCGCAACGGGGGCAGGGGTGCAATTCAATAAGTCTGAAAATTTCAGGCCCAGTCTGCAACCTCGAATAATGATGTTTTTTCTCACATACCCCATCCACCTGTGACCTCTAATACTGCTCCTGTTATAAAACTGGCGTCATCCGATAGTAAAAAGGATATAGGGGCGGCGATTTCATCTGGATCGGCAATACGCCCTAAAGGTGTATCTTTAACGAAGGCGTCCTTATATCTTTGGTCCATCAAGTCTCTGATGGTAGGGGTAGCTGTTAGTCCAGGCATTATAGCGTTTATCCTTATGCCTTTGGGCCCAAATTCCCTGGCGATCGATTTTGTAAATCCAACGAGACCTGCTTTTATACAACTATAAGCAGATTCACCTTTGGCGCCAACTTTACCGTAAACTGAAGACACGTTTACGATGCGGCCATCTTTTTGACCAATCATGATCGGAATGCAGGCATGACAGCAGTTTACTGCGCCTACAACATGAACGCCGAATACTTCGGCAAAGTTCTGGTCGTTTAATTTCAGGAACCCACCAGGTCGGTCGAAACCGGCGTTGTTCACCAACAAATCTATTTTCCCATTTTGGGACATCAGGGCGTCGACGCATTTACGAACCTGTTCTGAATTACGGACGTCTGCATGGAGCGCAATTCCGCATCCACCGCCAGTGTTGATAATCTCGACGGTCTCGTACGCCGTATCTGAGTTCCAGTCCAAAACACCCACAACGGCGCCTTCCAATGCGAGGCGTAAAGCGACTGCACGACCGATTCCCTGACCAGCGCCTGTAACTAATCCCACTTTGCCTGAGAATTTTTTTAGCCTAATGGATTTATCGCCCATATCTGACATAAGTTGCACCTTCAAGACAAATTTGGATGATTCCATAATTGTCAGTTGCTCCATTTTGAAATCGCTTGTCAAGCCTTCGGTTTTGGAGAGTCTGACTACAGACCATCTCCCAAACGCCTCGAGGATCGCTCGACGCATCTGCAAA
>JBMFSZ010000483.1:0-2327 GCA_049967315.1 Desulfomonilaceae bacterium | reverse complement strand
AGGATCACCGAGGTGATTTAGAATGCCACACGGAACCAAATCCAAATTGGAATTGGACATATCAGTTTTTTGTTAAGATCCAAGGACAACGATAATTTCTAAAATTATGATCGAAAAAAGTCAAGATAATTTGGACTATATTCTCATCTGGCTGAAATGTCAGGATATTTTACAAGAAACAACTTAAGGTATCCAATATACTGTAAATACAGAGGAAAATCATGATCTATTTTGCCGATCTTCATGTGCATTCGAAATATTCCCGTGCCACCTCGAAGGACTGTGACTTGAATGGTTTGTCAAGATGGGCCGCGCTTAAAGGAATAAATGTTGTAGCAACTGGCGATTTTACTCATCCTGCATGGAGAAAGGAATTATATGAAAATCTCGAGCCTCGCGAAGAAGGGCTTTTTGGGTTAAGGTCCGGTCTACCGATCCAACCGTTAATTGATTGCCAGGATTTTTCCCCTAGTGACGTTCGGTTTATTCTGAATGTGGAGATAAGCTCTATCTACAAGAAAAATGGCAAGGTTAGAAAGTCCCACAACCTCATCTTCATGCCAGATATGGAGACGATGGACTCTTTCTGCAACAGCCTGGCCAAAAAAGGAAATTTGAATTCCGATGGTAGGCCTATACTCGGCCTTGATTCCAAGGACGTCCTAAATATGGCTCTTGAAACCTCGGAAAAATCTTTTGTCATTCCTGCTCACATATGGACACCGTGGTTCTCTGTGCTCGGTTCAAAATCTGGCTTTGAGTCTATACATGAATGCTTTGAAGATCTGACTGACTATGTCATAGGGTTGGAAACTGGCCTTTCTTCTGACCCAGAAATGAATTTCAGGGTTTCGGAACTCGACAGTTTCACCCTGGTTTCGAATTCTGATACCCACTCACCATCACGTCTCGGACGGGAAGTTAACATCTTTATTGGAGAGCCATCTTATCAGTCTATACGTGAAGGGCTTCGGCGAGGTGGGGCCGGATGTCGAACTGGAGCAAATTTTCTCGGCCCAAGACAATCGGTAATGGAGGATCGCCGCCTCCGAAACGGTGCGCCCGGATTTTTGGGAACGATAGAGTTTTTCCCCGAGGAGGGGAAGTATCATATGGATGGGCACCGAAAATGTGGTGTCCGTTTAGTGCCGGACCAGACGGAAAGTCTTGGGGGAAAATGCCCAGTTTGCGGCCATCCTGTTACCGTAGGGGTAATGAACCGCGTCAACCAACTCGCCGATCGGCCTGTAGGCTACATCCCGAAAAAGGCAGGGTATTATTGGAGGATGCTCCCCTTGATTGAGATAATAGCAGATTGTCTGGGTTGCGGTGTTCAGACCAAGAAGGCCGGTGAACTCTACCAGAAATTAATAAGAGATTTGGGGCCTGAACTGGAAATACTCTGGTCCCTCTCGCTGGATTTAATTGGCACACATGCGCCATCGATAGTAGTCGAGGCTCTCAGGCGTGTCCGTGCGGAACAGGTAAACATTGACGCCGGGTACGATGGTGAATACGGAA
The DNA here is from genome assembly GCA_049967315.1 of Desulfomonilaceae bacterium. Classification (GTDB taxonomy): domain Bacteria; phylum Desulfobacterota; class Desulfomonilia; order Desulfomonilales; family Desulfomonilaceae; genus CAJBEZ01. The sequence continues at coordinate 806 of JBMFSZ010000483.1, read as the reverse complement.
GAATCAAGATATTCGAAGACGGTGAAAGAAAAAATTTCACGTGAAAACATGGACTCGAGCGTGAAGGCCTGAAAGGCAGAGTAGTTTAGAGAAAAGCGCTTGACAGAAATGTTATATTCAGATATTTATATATCGAAGCCTGAGAAAGGCTTACTTTTGACTTCTATCAAGTGAACAGGTCTGGCAACTCAAGAAACACAGGACTTTTGTCATTCATACCAAAGAAGGTCTATATAAATGGAATTAGCTCTAGTCATAGCCGTATTTGCAGGTTGGTTTGCGCTCAATCGATGGATTCTACCTAAAATGGGTGTTGCGACTTGAATGTCACAGAGTTGTTCCCCCGTGAACAAGGGAACTCAAAAGGCTGGGGCTTCTAACAAGAGTGGAAAATAACATTCATTTTAAGGTGCTTGAAATGGGCTTTGCAAGAGAACAGGCAGGACAGGAAGGTTATAATCCCACTACTGAGGAAGAAATCCTCGAACTAGGCCCAAGTCATTCAGATAGTGGGGTGGACCAAAAAACTAAAGAAGAGCTTTTTGAAATAATCAAGAAAAAGGAATTTTCCAGAGAGGCCGAAATTTTCAAGGCCCTAGGGCACCCTATACGTCTGAAAATTGTTTACGGCCTTCTCAAAGTCGGCGGTTGTAACGTCAAGAATATGCAAGAATGTTTAGGTCTCCACCAAGCTACAGTTTCGCAACATCTCATTCATTTAAAAACTAGGGGCATCATACAGTCGTCTCGTCAAGGCTTGGAAATGGTCTATACAGTGACCGATCGATGGGCAAAATGTATTGTTG
>JBMFSZ010000482.1:0-2358 GCA_049967315.1 Desulfomonilaceae bacterium | reverse complement strand
ACGTCAATGAAATCGATCACATGACCAAAGATTAGTCTGTCGACAAAATTACCTGCAGCTCCCCCAAAAAAAAGGGCAAACCCAATCATTGAAAATCGGTCCAAGCGTTGAAAAAAGACTAGCCACCCAATGACAATCAGCGCAATCAGAGAAATGCCTGAAAGAGCAATTCTAATCAAAACGCTGCCGGTTTGGGAAAATGCTCCGAATGCCGCGCCAGTGTTTCTAATATGAACCAGGTTTAGAAACCCAGGAACTATAGCCTCAGATCCATTCAAAGGAATGCTTGAGGAAACCAGATGTTTGGTAATCTGATCGACAAGTACAATAGCGCCTGAGATCACCCCGAATTTTATTAATGTTGCTTTTCTGTTGCGGTCCATTACTTCAAATTGAGTACTGATGAATTCGTAATCAGCGCAGCGCAGATAATACATTTGCGCAGCGGGGACACACGTCTGGAAACTCTTGATTTACGCCTATATTGGAGCTCCAGATCCAACAACGAGGGCACTTTTCACCTTCAGCCCGAGCCATTTGGATCTTAATTCCGCTTAAAGGATTAGTCTCGTCTTGGTTTGTTACGATGTTAGCCTGCTCCTGTGTTTCGACCTGTGAAACGATAAAAAAGCCCGCGGGATCTTCCATATTTCTTATTTCTGATACAAACTCTTCGGGGCCAGATATGATCAACTTGGCTTCAAGTGAAGATCCAATCACCTTTGCGGCTCGTGCTTCTTCAAGAGTTTTTGAGGCCTCCTGGCGCACCAAAAGCATCGTATTCCAAAAGGTTTTTTCCTGTTTGCTTAAAGAAACTCCGCTGATCATTTCAGGGAACGACGTCACATGAACGCTCGAAGCTTTGTTGGTTCCTCCCTGGAATTCGGCCCAGACTTCTTCCGAAGTGAAGACAAGTATTGGAGCCATAAGCCGAATTAAAGACGTCAATATGTGGTACAAAGCGGTCTGGGCTGATTTTCTCAGTGAACCATTAGGATGTTCAACATAGAGACGGTCTTTCAAAATGTCCAGATAGAGCGATGATAGATCAACCGTGCAGTAATTGTAGAGCGTATGGAACACGACATGAAAGTCGAATTCCTCGTATGCCTTTTTTACTCTGGAGATGACACTGTTAAGTTTGTCTAAAGCAAATCTGTCGAGGGTGGTCATTCCTGAAGGGTCCATCAAGTCCGCGGGGTTGAAATCTGCCAGGTTCCCTAACAAGAAACGGCAAGTGTTACGGATCCTGCGATAAGCCTCAGAGAGTCGATCCAATATTTCAGGAGAGATCCTTATGTCATCGCGATAATCTTCTGCTGATACCCACAACCTCAGAATATCGGCCCCGTATTTGTCGATAATTTGAGCAGGTTGAATGACGTTTCCCAAGGATTTGGACATCTTTTTACCCTGGCCATCCACAACGAATCCGTGGGTCAAAACATTCCTGTATGGCGCCTGCCCACGAGTCCCTACCGAAGTAAGCATAGCGCTGTGAAACCACCCTCGATGCTGATCACTACCTTCCAGGTACATCTGGCATGGATACTCCAGATAAGATCTCTTTTCGAGAACTGAGGCCCAGCTAACACCAGAATCAAACCAGACATCGAGGATATCGGTTTCTTTAACAAAAGATTCTGAACCACACTTTGGACATTTCAATCCCGTTGTGAGCAGGTCTTGAACCTTTGATTCAAACCATACGTCTGCCCCGTTTTGCTCAAAAAGTTTAGCGGTATTCTCGAACAACTCGGGTGGCGCCACCACCGAGTCACAATCTGAGCATCTCAAAGCTACTATTGGCACACCCCAACTCCTCTGGCGAGAAATACACCAGTCAGGCCTGTGCTCAATCATTCCGTATATCCTGTCACGTCCCCATTTCGGAATCCATGTCACAGAGTCTATGGCTTTTAGCGCTGAGTCCCGCAAACCTGTGCGATCCATTGAAATGAACCACTGATGCGTAGCCCTGAAAATAACAGGTTTCTTGCACCGCCAACAATGTGGATAACTGTGCGTCATTTCTTCCGAAAGCATTAGCGCTCCAACTTCGTCGAGCTTAGCGATTATGTCCTTGTTGGCGGTGAAAACAAATTTGCCGGAAAAGAATTCGACTTCATCTGTAAATCGTCCTCGATCATCTACCGGAGCATATACGTCTATGTTGTAATGGAGACCAACTTCGTAATCCTCTTGGCCATGCCCTGGAGCAATGTGTACCAAACCGGTTCCTGTATCCAGAGTCACAAAATCGGCCAATATTATTTGGGATGGCCTGTCATACAAAGGATGCGCACATCTGAGGCCTTCAAGCTGTCTTCCCGAAAATTCAGCAACTATTTTGTACTG
>JBMFSZ010000481.1:0-2362 GCA_049967315.1 Desulfomonilaceae bacterium | reverse complement strand
CAACGAAATGTCTCGCTACTTGATCTATGTCGTCATCCGAAAATTCCACTAGTGACACGGTGAGATTGGGTGTGGAATGGCCCAGGATACGTTGCACGACAGGCAACGGCATATTATCTTGCATTAATTCCACTGCTCTGGCCTTACGGATGGCGTTGGGGGTACCCAGATCCTGGGAAAACCCGCAGGCCAAACACCGTTCATAAAATTTCCTCCGAACATGTCCTGCGTCAACCCTTAAAAGTAAGTCTTTGCGATCATTGAAGACAGGTTCTTTCAAAATACTCTGTATCTCGGACACCAATTCCGATGAGATCTGAACTTCTCGTTTAGAATAGTTTTGCCCTTCTGCGGCCTTGTCATAAATGATAGATCCCTTCGACATGTCCAAATGTTTCCGGAGATCTACGGACAGCACTTCATTCAATCTGGCGCCTGTGTAGCGAATTAACAGAAAAATCAAAAGAATTCTTTTCCGGGAGGAACGGACATCTGCTCGTTTTGATGATTCAGCCCATTCACGAAAAGACTTTTCAAGGGTGGCCAGTCGAGTTGGATCGAGGAATCTGGTTTCTTTCGGCAAGTCATAGATCCGGGCCGGATTCGGGACAATGTGCCGGGAAGGCTTTGTAAAATCTGGTCGTTCAGGGCTTTTTCTGGCAGCCATCTGAGAAGGTCTTTCATGGAAGTTTAATGATAAATCGGGTTAACTAATTAAATTAGCATACCTTTTCCTATGAGCCAACCAGGAAAAGAAGCAAAAAAACTTGACCCCAGTCGCATGGTCACTTTAATATAGTGTAACACGTTTTTAAATAAAAACATGTTAGTTGTTTGCGAGGTACATTCATGGATGAGACGAGCAAAAAATTTGAGATCACCGTGAGAAACATCTTTTTAATATTTTTGAAGATGGGGACGCTAGCTTTCGGAGGGGTCTATTCCATGATAGCCTTTTTCGAACGAGAGCTCGTGTTCAAGCGAAAGTGGCTAAGTCACAGCGATTTTGCGGAGAGCATTGCAGTAGGTCAACTGACCCCGGGGCCTCCCATTATAAACTCCGGAATATTCATAGGTTATTTGCTTAAGGGCGTAAAGGGGGGGTTGGCCACTGTTATGGGCCAAGTCCTGCCTTCCTTTTTAATTATTATGGCCCTTGGATACGTGTATGTGAACTACAGTGATATTCCCGCAATTCGTGCCATGCTTAAAGGGGTAGGAGCCGCAGTAGTCGGGTTAGTCATATCCGTTATCTATCGCATGGGCAAAGCTTCTCTTAAGGATTTCAGTAGCATTGGTTTTGCTCTGATAATGTTTGTCGGCCTGGCTGTATTCAAGCTCAACCCAATATTATTAATTATCATTTCGGCAATCGGAGGATTGGCGCTTTATGGAAGGGGGGCCCAAAAGTGGCGATAATCATATTTTTCTGGACGCTGTTTTATATCAATCTTTTTACAATCGGCGGAGGATTTGTAATGCTTCCGCTACTTCAAAGTGAAATAGTTGATCATTATCACTGGTTAACGACAAAAGAATTCGTAGACAGCATCGCAATAGGGCAACTCACTCCAGGGCCACTAACAATAATGAATACTTTTATAGGATACAAAATATTTGGTTTTGGAGGGGCTTTAGTTGCTGTCGTCAGCACCTATTTACCTTCCATAATTGTAGTTACAATTGTCAGCCGTTATTACCTGCGGTTCAAAGATTGCTGGATGGTGAATTCAACGCTGAAAGCGATTCGGCCTGCTGTGATTGGTCTTTTGGGGGCCGTAGCCATAACTTTAGGCAGGCAAACTATTATGGATTTTCCAACCGGCGCAATAGCAATAGCAAGTTTTGGGCTGATCGCCTTTACGAAATTGGACCCAACGTTTGTAATAATTGGCGCTGGACTGGCCGGCGCGTTACTGTATTATTGATTGATCAAATACCTGCATTAGGAAACAGTAAAACCAGAGGCGTCTCATCTTATCCCCACTATTACTACAAATGCCTGGAAACATAGATCCCTTCATTTCTAATCCAAAAAAAACTTGGGATCATTCCAGATACTATTTTATCTGAAGCACGCGAATTCCTTTATCTTCAAACAGCGGAGGAAAGGTCTCTTTGTCAAGCACCGCAAAATAGCTTTTAGAATTTGTCAAATACCATATAAAACCATTGAACGGTTCAAAATACGGGTCCGTTTTTTTTAATTGCTCTGGCTCAAAATCTTTCAAACGAACTATAAAATAATCAATGTGATTGGCTTTACAGAAGCGCCTGATTTGCCCCGGGTCAGAAGAGTAATAAGCTTTGAAAAAATCAAAAGTCCTTTTTTTGACCTGGTTCCAAAAGGGTTCGACCCACG
>JBMFSZ010000480.1:0-2369 GCA_049967315.1 Desulfomonilaceae bacterium | reverse complement strand
GGGGAACCTGACATGGACTGAGCAATATACGAGCTCCACAGTGGGACATGGCCCAATCCCAGGCCAAAATTGCTGAACTGGGTCTGATTCTGAAACGCAGAGATCAGAAGAAAATCTTAGTGCTCTGTCACAACAACCCTGATCCTGACACTATAGCCAGCGCTTTCGGTTTTTCTTATCTACTCAGGAAAAAGTTTCATATCAAATCCGTCATTGGATATGGTGGAAGAATTACCAGGGCCGAGAACAAAGCAATGGTCAACACTCTTCGTGTTCCAATGGTACAGTTGGGCTACGAGGACCTGAGGTTTTTCACAACGATCGCTCTTGTTGACGCTCAGCCTATGACTGGAAATAATCTCATCGATTTTAGAGCTTCTGATCAGATTCTAGTAGTGGTCGACCACCATCCGTTGCGCAGAGCGTCTTTGAGATCCCCTTTCATTGACGTTCGACCCAAATATGGCGCAACCTCTACAATTATAATTGAATATCTTATCGCTGCTGAACTAACTCCTTCCAGGTACGTTGCCAACGCACTAGTCTACGGCATAAAAACTGACACTAACTCGCTTATTAGAAGTTGCTGCAAATCCGACTATTATGCATTCAACTACTTGTCACCTATATCAAGTCCACGTGTCTTGGGGCATATCGAGAAGCCGTCTCTTCCTTTAGACTACTTCCGCGATCTCGAAAGAGGATTGGCCAACACTTTCGTTCACCGGAATGTCGCAACTTGCTTTGTGGGCAAGGTAAAGACCGATGCCATAATCCCAGAGCTTGCGGACTGGCTGCTTCGAATCGAGGGGGTCACCTATTCGCTGTGCATGGGCGAATATGACGAAACCATGCTAATTTCATTAAGATCTACTTCAAGGCTTCAAAGGGCTGGGCTTCTGCTTAGAAGGTTGGTAGGGAAAGCGGGTTCGTCCGGCGGGCACCGTGACATGGCAGGCGGACAAATTCCATTGTCAAAACTGACAGATCAGCAAAGAATTACATTACCTCCAAGATTAGTTTCCAAGTTTCTAAAAATGCTTAAAATAGACAACATTGCGCCAAAGCCGCTCGTCAGAGACGAATAAATCCCTGGATTCCAATTTTAACTCCGGCAGCTACCCCCAATTCAATTCGATTTAAAAGTTGACACAATAATTAGGCATATCACCTCGTGCTACCTTGAGAATATTTTCCTTCACCAGTTCGCCGATAGCAAGATAATTCTGTTCTGTCACTCCAGCAATGTGTGGGGTAGCCAACACATTTTCCATGGACAGAAGTGGGTGATCGACATCAACTGGTTCGGTAGCGAAAACATCTAGTCCTGCGCCGGAGATCAGATGGTTGTTGAGGGCAAAAATAAGATCATTTTCATTTATTACCGGTCCTCGAGACACATTGACCACAAACGCCGAATTTTTCATATTCTTAAAAAGATTCAAGTCAAATAGGTTTCGGGTTTCGTTTGTCAGGGTAACAGTTGATACTACGAAATCTGCAACTCTAGCCATGTCAACGAGGTTCGAAGAATCACCTGCTTCGATAACACCAATTTCCCTCTCCAAAATTGGTGATGGAGTCCTTCTTATCACGTCCACTCGCATCCCTAAACCTATCAATTTTCGGGCCAAAGCCTGACCAACCTTACCAAATCCCACAACCAACGCTCTTTTACCAAAAAGAGCTTGCCCCACGGGGATTCCGCAACATCCTTTCCTAAGAGATGAAAAACATTCCCTGATTTTCCGAGAAAGCCCCATCATCAAAAACACGGCATGTTCTGCAGTAGAATCAGCATTAGGCGTGGCGTCCCCAGGAACATTGCATACCTTTATTCCCAGTTCAGTGGCCGATTCAATGTCCACCCCTTCCAAGCCCACTCCCCATTGTTGAACCAACACTGGGGGGCCTGCTTCTAGGACTGGACGGCCGACCTTTGCCATAAGGGGTATCAAAACTTGAGCGTCACGGGCTTCTACTAAAAGGTTTTCAGAGGGACAATTCACCACTTCATATTGAGGAAGTAATTCTTTCAATTGATCGACAGCGCTCACAAATGTGATGCCACAAAATAGGATTTTCATTATTATCCTTTCGGAAAAGTTTACGGCCCGGGCACTTTTGGATTTCAATATTCCCCGACAACACTCATTCTAAAACCTGGTCGCCCATCTATAGGACAAATATTGGCATCAAGGTACGCTGTAACAGGAAAAAGTGGACACGTATTTCCTGGGATGAGGAACCTTGGAAGTTCTACACCAAGCAACTCAGAACGTCCGTTCCCATATCTTCTGGCAACAAGCGGCTCCTCCGGAGTTGGAAGACGAGGGTCTATTGGAACCTTTATGTTTCTGATTTTGTGA
>JBMFSZ010000479.1:0-2380 GCA_049967315.1 Desulfomonilaceae bacterium | reverse complement strand
GTTTAGTTTGAATGAAGGCAGATACAACATTTGCTTTTCCTCGCTCCGCCATGTCCTTGACTTCGGGAAACCGCCTATTCAGATACCCGACCATACGATCCATTCGAAATGGCCGGGGATAAAGTTTGGCAGCCAAATACAAAGCTACCACGGATGGCAATGATTCCCTTTTTTTAACAAGGTCAATTACCACCTCAACATTTCCTATGGAACGCAAGGACTCTAAGTTATAATCTTTTAGCTCATAGAAGGCTTTAATTTCATCCATGACGATTACTTCAAAGCATCCATTTTGTTCCAGCAACTCAACTTCCAGCTTTTCCTTTAAAAATCCGTTAGGCAAGGTCCATATGATAGCGGTACCGAATTTCCCATTGTGCAGAAAATCACTAGCGCTGGTAGGCATAAATTTAAATTCACACCTGCGTAGCTTGAAGGGGGATCGCCTCTTATCAAGAATCAAGCAATCAGGACTTGTTTCAACATTACCGAAAGCGTTAAGCACAGGACCAAGGTATTTTAGTCCTAGCAATTCCTCGGCTTCTCTAGTAGAAAAGAGATGTCTGAGTGAAATCTCATCGATTGGTTTGAACATCATCATGTAAAAGCACCTCGTGTTCTTCTGGTATCAATCTAGTTTCCGCGTCCCCATTTCTTCTCAAATAAAACGGTCCAATAATAAGCCGAACTTTTTCAACTGTCAATTAAAAAGTAATTATATCAGTATGTTGGGGATATTGGAGACTCCGGGCATCAGTGAAATTATAAGTTTACTTAGACTTGATTTAGAAATTCGTAAGAAAGGAGTGCTGGCCCTTCTATAGTGGAATAATGGCCATCATCTTGTCGACGAAAAAAGAATTTGGTCTCTTACATGGATACAGCAAAGTTTCGTTATTTCAAAAGTAGGAAAACCATTTTTAATATGTTCAACAAAAATGTATGCCCTTATTGGCTTACCCTAAATATCTCGGTAAATTTGGTCCCTTTTTTTGATAGGATATTAGCAAATATAAGATGACATAAATTGACAACTAGCTGGGAAGATTAACGAAAATAAATGTGAGTAACTAACAAAGTTGGACTACGGATCAGAAGGTCGGGAGTTCGAATCTCTTCGGGCGTACCAAAAAAACTTAATAAACCCAATCGTTATCATATTTGCCTTCAGCCCGCCTCCATTTTCACAACTATGATTGCTTGAAATTTGCGTTAGTTATTTGCGCACACATTGAGTTAAGTTGAAAAAAAGGACACCAACGTTTAGATAAAAGACAAGATTCCCTATGGAATGTAGACTAAGAAATTCTGTGAGGACGCTGTCAGGTTGGTCCTGGAGGGTGGCTTATCTGCGGCCAAGGCGGCGGATCGTCTTTCACTGCCACTTTAGAACCAGAGCGGAGGCGATCAAGACAATAACGGAATATATCGCGGTGTTCTACAATCGACAGAGAAAACAGAAAAAGCTCAGCTATCTTTCCCCCGCGGCCTTCGAACGCCAGTATTACGAACAACAGAAGGCCGCTTAGATGATTGGTGTTCACTTTTTTTGACCAACTTCAGTTTGTTCACACGCAAACATTGCCGTGACACGTGCGTCAGGAATCAAATATTAATGATGTAGGGCAGCGTACTAACGGGATTCAATGGTGGGGGAGAAGCGATTGAAGGTAGCATTAACGCTGCATTGACTGGTTTGTAACTGGAGAATGGCCCGGTCGATGTAACTCGCAGTTTGGCAGTATAAACTACCTATTGGCTCCTGGGCGGTTTGGCCAGAGGTTTTCAGCCTGTCTTTTTCCGACAAACCGGGCTCATTTTGAAGGTTGGAGTAGCGTTCCAAATATTGACAACAATTTGTTGCGAATGGAAGCACAAAATTATTTGGCGATATACATTATCCATCCATCCCAGAGAACGCTACTCAAAGCTCATACCTTGAAGGTGTAAAGCCACTGCTTCAGGGCCACAGCCTCAAATGGGCATTCATCAGACTTCTGCGGTAAACAGCGCAGAAACCAATTCGAGCGATAAAGAGTTTTCCCCATCACCCATTATGCAAAAATAATAATTATGAGGTCAACTTCGCTTCACCATTCCTTTTATCATAGTTTAAATTAGGCAATTATTTTGTCAAGTAAATAATGTGGCTATTGTCACATTATTTTCAATCATGACCATTAATAGTCACCTTCTTGATCTGACACGGAAAAATAATAATTGGTATTACAGCTAGTTGTCACAAAGACCACAACGTTCCTTTTGTCTTACAAAGGTTATTGCCAACTTATTTAAATTCACAGTTTTTTCAAACAACATAAAGTGTGCGCCAGCTAACAGATTGACTAACATTTTTGATAATCCCATAGCGTTTGTCCGG
>JBMFSZ010000478.1:0-2381 GCA_049967315.1 Desulfomonilaceae bacterium | reverse complement strand
TGTCTATACCGGATTCTTTCACATTGCCTGTTTCTTGATTACTATGAGGTGGCTGTGATTTTTGAAACCAGCTCTAGCCAAAGGGAACTAAGTGTTCCCGAGCGTTATGGTATTGTCTCGAATGAGGAGTTGGTTGAGGAAATTGACAGGCTGACTTTTGACCACGGTGAAACGAAGCTGTGGGTAGAAAAACGCGATAGGGCGTTAACAAAATGTAAACAAACCGTCCAGAAACAGGAAATGCTCCGAGTTGCGTCGAAGCATTAAACAATTGTAACCATATGGTTTTTATGGTGGAGATGATGGGATTTGAACCCACGACCCCCGCGTTGCGAACGCAAAAAAAAAGAGCCTACCTGTAAGAAATCCTCAGCCGTTTCAAGCACTTTCAAAACACTACACGACAAAACACCACGAAGATGTGAGCAAAAATGTTAGCATCGTCTGAGAGGGAAGGGGAGTCCTACGTGAACCCGGAGTCGGTTACTTCAGTTCGAAAAAGGTAACAAAGTAACAAACGTAACAAAAGCCCAGTTGTTATTCTCTAATAAGGTAAATGTCTATTATTATTAAATAACCCTATTAAAGTGACAAAGTAACAGCGATTCTGAAGCTTGAAGTCTCTTTGCAGTTTACCATGCGAACTTTAAACTAATCGCACTTAGGAGCACTTATTTTGAAGCGATAGATGCTGGTGTAACTCATGAATTCTGAGTCAAATCCTGTTCGGTAGGTCAGAAAGACATCCACCGCGTGCGTGTAGGGACACCGACTAAAATCGGATCAACGGCCAAAAAATAATCCTGGACAGTAACCGGATGGAAGCGAGGGGGGGGATAGGACAATCTCATCTGTCAGATCCTATCGCCGATTACGCCGAAACCAGGGGAATTATTGAGCCTCAATTCATTCCTTTTCCCGGTTTAGGAAAAGAGAGGCGGCTCCTAATGTGATCAGCAAGGGATTTACGGAACAACAATTTACGACATTCTTGATCATGCGGAGCATAAGGAAATCTTGAGGCACGTCTACTTGCCAATCACTCCGCTGGCACCCTCCTGGCCCTCAACATGCAATTGCTCTTTTCTAATTCCCGTTTCGGTCCCGCATGTTTTGGCCAGGGCAAGCGTCGCGCCGCCAGACACCCTTTACGTTTTTCCCGTTCCATATTGCGGCGTCGTCCCTTGGTTTACGGACTATATCACGCCTCCTGCTCAACCTCCGTCACGTCCCATGCAATCCTATAATCTGTATCGCATGTTCCTTGCCGGGCAACAGGCGTGCCCGCAGTGGCTTTTATCGTGTTTCCTCGTCCATCTCAGGCGGTCTAGCCATCCTGTTTCCCAGCGGATTTATTCTTGATTGTCGTTGCGTTCCAGCTACCTGGTCGGTTCCAAGTGGACGTTCTTACATAAAATGGCGTTTTCCGACCCTGCCGGGTTCCATTCCCTGGCGGTCATCCGAAAACAAATTTTATGTAATCTCTTTTCTCAGTTTACAAATTTGGGCTCTATGGATTATTTATTGGCGGCTGTTATGAACAGATTACAGCCAAGTCCGCGCCCACCCGCCTGTGAAGGCTTTGGCCTACGGCCGCCTGCATCCCTTCCCCAACATTTCCTCTGACTAGCGATTTTCAAACATTCAGGATGTCAGCTATCTTTTTGACCTATTAGCGCTTCAAAAAAAGTTGACAAGAGAATTTCAAACTCTATACTAATATTAAGACGGGTAAAGCCTAGTACGTGCCTGTGGCGCTCCCATCCATCGGTTGGCCATGAGCCTCGGGAATTGAGACGTATTAGGGGCCGTCTTCATCATTTCTAGGCAAGTATTCGTCCTCAAAGATTATCCATTCACTGAAGAATGAGTACCATTCGTCATCTTCCCTTTCGTGCTTCCTGAAAATACCCCAACTAAAAAGATCGGCGGCTTGAAGACCTGGATTATTCTGAGACAGTTCATGTGTAATGAACAGGGGAGTCTCCACTGGTATCAATCCTTTAAGGTGATTCCCTATGTAAGTGTCAAAATCCTTGATCTCCCTCCTTGTTTTTGAACGGTCGATGATCAGGTTAACTGCGTTAGTAGTTGTCGGGATGTGCAACTGACCGATTAAGAATCGAGCAAGGCAGTTGTAGAGTGCGGAGCGGTTCAAATTCTTTTTCAAATGTCCGTAAGCGCGTTCCTTGTCAAGAACGACCGCATATACACGCCAGCCCGAGTAAGGTCTATATCTGAAAAAATAGTTTTTGACCTTAAGTGATGTGGAGACACCTTTTAGCTCCTCAAATCGCCAAGAGGATCTAGAGCTGGTTTCAAAAATGCCATGTGACCGACATTTCTGGGGTATTAAATAAGTAGTTGTACTTTTTGGTGTT
>JBMFSZ010000477.1:0-2382 GCA_049967315.1 Desulfomonilaceae bacterium | reverse complement strand
ACAGCGTGACCCACTTTATTTGGGTCTACACCCGCCCCTATGACTGCGACTGACCGTGGATAAAAGATTCGATCCAATCTGTTTATAGTGTCAATATCCATGAATGCCCTTTCCTGAGTCCTTATTGCTGTTGCTACATTGCTACAATCTACCCCGATATATTGGTAAATTCGACGCCAAAAATCGAATAGCCAGATCGTAGACACATATCCACATCATCAACATACGGACAACTATCTATTCTGCCAGAACAATTATTGGCCGGTTCAGTAAGAAATCCGCACCGCTCACTCTCAAAGAATAATTTGAATCCATGCAACTCAGCAAGGTTCTTAAGTTGAAGCAATTCCATTCCCTTACCGCCTGCATTAAAATCAAACGGTTTCTTGGTAGAATATTCGTCTGTGTTTTGAGTATGATGAAAACCTTGAAAAATAAATTCTAGATCAGCAGGAGGAATACCCACTCCATAATCATGAACACTTAACTGAAAATTCAGTGGACCCGGTTTTGAGAAAATTACTTCTATCAAACCCTGATCAGGAGTATTCTCAATGGCATTTTTCACTAAAGTCGTTAAGATAAGTTCCAAGATATCTGGATCAAATAATATCTCACCCACATATTGAAATTTTGGTTCCAAACGTACTTGACGGCGCCTAGCTTCACCTAAAATCTTATTTAGTGTATTAAGAATGGCTTCCGGAATGATGAACGTCTGAGGACACAACTTGGGTGGAGAAAATATTTGTTCCACGGAAGCCTGAATCGAGAAAAGTCTTTCAAGATTCCTATATGCCCGGCTAACCAACTTGGAAGCTCTGGAATTAGATTCGTACACTTTGGAAATGCTTTCAATTGAAGCCTTAAGAATGGACAAAGGTGTTTTCAGTTCATGTGAAAGGTGGTCAATTGCTTTAAGTTTTGCAGTTTCCAGGTTCTTAAACGCGGTTATATCCCTAAATAAAATGACGTAATTTTCAGTTCCCAAGATGCATTCGTTAGCATTCAACGCCGCGCTTGACATTGAAACCTGAATCATTTGGCCATTGTGACAGATTACATCTATCTCTTTGTGTAGGGTAAATTCCCCTTTCTTAATAAGAGCCTCGAATACGTCAAAAAATGGATCGTTGGCTTCTCTTTGAGGTACAAGAGCATTAAAACTTTTCCCAACAACCGGTTCCTGAAACAGGTTCAAAATTCTAATACCAGATGGGTTTATAGAGGAAATTAGGCCATTACATTCTATAGTTACAACACCTTCGTTCAGGCTTTTAATTATGATTTGTTCTAATGATTGATCTGCCATTTGAAGATTTACGAGAAGGTCCGAATTTCAGACAACAGGGGCTTGCGAGATTTTGAACAAATAATTACCTTAATTGCAAGAGTTGATTGGTAGACTAAAGCGCAGTTAAAGGTTTTAGTCAAGTCCATCAAACTCTGGAAAAATTTGCCGCGAATCTAATTTGCGACTAAATATGTTGGAATCAACTCCTGAAAAGCTGATTTTCAACACAGGAGGCAGAAATGTCAGAGGAATGTGTGAAGTGTCCACATTGTGGAGCTGAAATGTACCCTATAAACACACCAGAAGCCTCTAGTTGGGGCGGTGAAATTCATCACGTATGCTTTAATGACGAATGTTCATATTTCAAAAAAAGTTGGGAAATCCTTGATAATCAAGGTGTAGAAAAAACAGGATATCGATGCCGTATCGACCCACGAGGAGCAACTGGTCCACTTGCCGTTTGGTCAGTTGACGCTCTCAAAGATTTAATATGTGAAAAGAGATAAGTTATTAATAAGTTATCTATACCGGCATTAAAATTTAAACAATATTAATTAGGACGCCACTGGCGTCCTAATTAATTGGGGATTATGAAGTGGTACATGAAACACTAAAATATTTCAGTGAGTCGGACTTTCATCGCGACAATGAAAATTTTGATAGGGACTTTTATTCTAAACCTAGATTTGTAAGCCATCTTGACTCCCTGGCCTTAAGCACTGTTGAAGAAATTTTTGTTAGATTAATTCCCAAGCACTCTGATATATTAGACTTAATGGCAGGGCCTGATTCGCACCTAAAAAGTGAGTTGGTCCCTGAAAGTGTAACAGGGTTGGGTCTCAACGAAGAGGAGCTGTCAGCCAATCCCGTACTAACAGAGCGAATCATTCATGATCTGAACATTAATTACAAACTACCTTTTAAAGACTGTCGATTTAATGCCGCAATAAACACTGTTTCTATTGATTATTTGACTCGACCTGTGGATGTTTTTAAAGAAGTCGCCCGAGTCCTGAAATCTCAAGGTATATTTATTGTAATTTTTTCTAATAGGATGTTTCCCCCAAAAGCTGTAAACATTTGGAAAC
>JBMFSZ010000476.1:0-2393 GCA_049967315.1 Desulfomonilaceae bacterium | reverse complement strand
CGACACCGTGGTCGTCGATGAGATCAAACTCGGGGACAACGACAATCTGTCGGCTCTTGTGGCAGTCATGGCCTCGGCTGATCTTCTTTTAACCATGACTGACATGGATGGTTTAATGGATTGTGACCCACGCTTGAACCCAAACGCGTGTCTTATTGAAGTGGTTGAAGATGTTACTGCGGAGATTCGTAGCCTGGCTCGAGGAGCCTCTTCTGCAGTCGGGCGAGGGGGCATGGCGTCAAAGATTGACGCGGCCGATAAGGTTAGGATGTCGGGAATTCCGATGATAATTGCAAAAGGGAAAACCCCACATCTGATAAGTCGTGTCCTTTCCGGGGAAATGATAGGCACTCTCATTCTACCGGCCAAAGAGAAGATCTCCGCCCGAAAACACTGGATTAGATACGGTCTAACACCTGAAGGCTCCGTGTATGTTGACGGGGGAGCCGCTGACGCTATCTTAAGCCATGGAAAGAGCTTGTTGCCTATTGGTGTGAAAAAGGTCGAGGGCAACTTTGAAGATGGCTCGGCAATCCGCATACTTTCCCTGACAGGTGAAACCCTCGCTGTAGGACTAATAAACTATTCATCTGATGAAATACAAAAGATTATGGGGCGTCAAACCCCTGAAATCGATTGGGTTCTGGGCTACAGGCGAGACGACGAAGTGGTTCATGCCGACAACCTGGTGTTATTGTAACTATTATGTAAACTGGTATTTCCTTTCGGTTTCATTGACACTTCCTGAATCAGGCTGTAAAATACTTTAAAGTAGGGAGGGAAATCCTTGGCTTCGAAAGGATTTTCGTTCCTATGCGTCTAGAGAGACCAAGCCACTTCCCACCTCACTTCTCGACACGGCGCCTTCGAGGCTTATTGGCCGGAAGCCTCAAAGCTCTACTGTTGGCTATAATAAGTGGCCCTTTGTTTTCGTGCTCTCTCGTATCCTACTCGCTAGCTATCCGTAATTACATGGATGTCCCTCAACTTAACAACAGGCGCCTTGTTGTTAATGAAAAAGGTCAAATACCTTATCAACGATATAGGGTTAGGCCCTGGGATGACAATTACCGATACGTCTGGGTTGTCGGAGATTATGATTTCCGGAAATCGAGGCAAATCGAGTTGATACTTTATTTTCACGGTATGAGTTCCAAAGATTATTATCGGGATTTTCGGGGCGAGATCGAAAAGCTAGCTTCAAAAAGGCCGGACAGGCCATTCCTGTTTGTCGGCTTTGTAGACACACCATATGTTTCTGCGGCTTTTCGTTCTAAAGCTAGGTGGAGTTCCTTCAGTATCAAGGATCGTGACTATCCCGAACTTCTCTTTAAGACGGTTAATGGCCTATTCAAATCATTGAAAAGAACTTTTCCAAATATAGACAAAAATAGAACCACAATCACTCTGGCTGGTTTTTCTGGAGGCGGCAGAGTTCTTGATTCAGTCGGCGCCTGGTTGGCTAAGAGTTCTCCGGATGATCCTTTTGCCAAGGTGTTCCGTGCAAGGCTATCAAAAATGGTCTATTTCGATTGCTGGTTCGACAAGGATGTGGTCAATACTATCCCCGCCCTTCTAGAGGGAAATCCAGGCATCAAGATAGTGGGCACGGTCCACATGAAAAAACCTACTGAGTTAGCTTCGATATTGGCGGACAAATTTAAAATGAGGGCTGATAGGAAAAAGCAGGAACTTGTAGGAGCAAATGGAAGAATCGTCATCTATCGAGGTGATTCTCATTGGGACGCCATGATATCAAGGCTTGCCCAAGCGCTTTAACGAAATTAAAATGAACGAGTTCGCCAATTAATACAATATATTAGCAATCTTGGGCGTCTTGACGCACCATCATGGCTGTGGTATTAAGTCGAAACAAGATTCAGTACAACCGCCGGAGGAATTTTAATGCCACAGGAAATGGCGTCTCCTGTTGATGTAGAAAGAGAATATTCCAGAATCATAGATTTCCTGTATACTTTTGACCGCTTTGGTATTCTTTTAGGTCTCGACAACATCTCATCCTTACTGAACGCCATTGGAAATCCACAGAATAAATTTAAGTCAGTCCATGTAGCCGGCAGCAACGGAAAAGGTTCCACTTCTACGTTTATTGACTCAATCCTGAATCTGTCAAACTTCAGCACCGCCTTGTACACATCGCCCCATTTAAATGATTTTCGTGAACGTATCCGCATAGGTGGAAAATTGATCTCCAAAGAACAGATGATTGAGGCCACAGAGAGAATTAGACCTTTTTATGACAGGGATCGTACAACTTTTTTTGAATACACCACAGCAATAGCATTTGATCGCATTGCTGCGGCCAAGCCGGATTTGGCGGTAATTGAGGTTGGCTTGGGGGGGCGTCTTGACGCTACAAATACCATCACTCC
>JBMFSZ010000475.1:0-2393 GCA_049967315.1 Desulfomonilaceae bacterium | reverse complement strand
CTGGAACAATCATCAGACGAGCTTGCAACTTTGTACCCTGAGCTGGAAGTCCATGGAATTGTAGCAGATTTCACTTGTGATCTAACGCGCGTCAAGTCGGATCGTCCGAAGCTGGTGATGTTTTTTGGCAGCACAATCGGAAATCTGGACGAACTGGAATCGGAGAATTTCCTTAAATGTGTGGCAAGTTGCCTAAATCCAGGTGATCGTCTTCTCCTTGGACTCGACATGATTAAGCCTGTAGAAACTATTGAAGCGGCCTATAACGATTCACAAGGACTTACGGCTATGTTCAACAAGAATATACTGCTCGTCGCCAATCGCGAATTGGGGGCTAATTTCAACCCGGATGCGTTTGATCACGTTGCGTTTTTTAATCATGAGAAGGAACGTATCGAAATGCGCCTCAGAGCCAGAAACGAAGTCTGTGTAAAAGCCGAGGCAACTTCAGAATCTTTTGTTTTAAGGAAAGGGGAAACCATTCGAACTGAGATTTGCCGGAAATTCACTCGCGGCATGGCAGAAAGCATGATTCGTGCAGCAAGTATGACCGTCAGTCACTGGTTTACGGACCCTAAAGGTTGGTTCGCTCTGCTAGAGGCTGTTCCTGATCGCTAACCGCTGGTTCCGGGTATCCCTGTGCTTTGAGATAGTGTTTGCCTGCCCTGGAATGCCAGGGCTGAGGGGGGTTCCCTAAATCTGATATGTGCAATTGCATTTTCAATACAGATTCTGGACAGGAAACTACGAATGAAGTGAACGGGAGTTAAATAGCTCCAGGGATTGTCGGTCACTATGCTATTACTTGAAAGAAATAATGAACCGATGGAGAACCAAGGAGGTTAATCGATGGACAATCATACGGTTTTAATTGAAAAGTCAGATCAACAGATTGGAACGATTACGCTGAACCGGCCGGACCATTTGAACACGTTCAGTAGCGCAATGGCGCATGAATTAGATCAGGCTTTGCTCGAATTGGACAATGATCCCACAATTCGGGTAATCACCATCAAAGGGGCTGGGCGTGGATTTAGCGCTGGCATAGACGTTAATGAGATGTTTGGCAAAACTACCATGGAGCACCGCGAATGGGTCCACAGCATGGAAAAGCCTCTAATCACCGTTACAGAGCTTAAAAAACCGGTGATTGCCCAGGTTCATGGACCGGCCGTAGCAAACGGAACTGGTTTGGTGGCTGCCTGCGATATCGCTATTGCTTCTGAGGATGCAAGATTCGGGTTAACCGCTATCAAAGTGGGATTGTCATGTTTGGGCCCAGTGATCCCTGTGATGCGTTTAATCGGCCGAAGGCGGGCGCTCGAAATGCTCCTCGGTGGTGATTTAATTGGGGCGGAAGAGGCCCTGAAGATTGGTCTTATAAACAGGGTTGTTCCTAAGGCTGATCTTGATAAAGAATGCATGACGGCCGCCATGAAACTTGCCAATAAAAGTCCTGTGGCCATTCAGATTAGTAAAAGGTCCTTTTATTCTTCACTTGAACTGGATTATCGGCAGGCCTTTGAATATATGAACGAGGCTTTTGCGCGGCTTTGTTCGACTGAAGACGCTCAAAACGGTGTGAGGGCCTTCCTCGAAAAACGCGAGCCATCGTGGCAAGGGCGTTAGCCTGGGTAAGGAATTTCGACCTTTTGTGCCTAGACGACGAGTAGGCGAAGAAAATGTTTTGAGTGGGTTTGTTTGGCCGCTGTCCAGTCGAGCAAAAAGCTGATAATTCCTTGTTGCGGATTTTATTGATTTTGGTATAGTTGTGTACCTTTTCAAACCGTCCATATAAGAATAGTTTGCCATCAGTTAGATTTAAGGGCGAATTCAAACAGAGAGGTATGGTCTGCCATGGCTGAAGACAAAAACGGGTGGATCAATTTTCTGGCGCTTACCACCGTAGTCATTGCTCTTGGCGCCACAATGTCCACTCTCAGTGTCGGTAAGTTCTCCAACAGAAGTATTCTCTGTCAGACCCAAGCGTCCAACCAATGGGCTTATTATCAAGCCAAAAGTATTAAAAGCTATCTATACGAGCTTCAAAAAGAAAAGCTTGAAGCCGAACTCCAACTTGTTCCCCCTACAAATGATGCGGTGAGTCGGGATTATAAAGGACGAATTGATAAATATTCCGAAAAGATAAAGCGTTATGACCGGGAAAAAGCCGATATTATGAAACAGGCTAAAAACCTGGAGAATCAAAGGGATGCGGCTATGGGAAGGTCTCAGGAATTTGGCCTGGCGGTGATTTTCTTGCAATTGGCAATTTTAATGTCGTCTGTGGCCACTGTTGTCAAGAAAAAGCCTATGTGGATCTTCGGTCTTTTGCTGGCTTGCGTAGGATTCGTTTATTTTGCCAACGGGTATCTAGGGTTTATGTGATGCCG
>JBMFSZ010000474.1:0-2402 GCA_049967315.1 Desulfomonilaceae bacterium | reverse complement strand
TGGCGATCGGCCAAATAATCCAGGACAAATCCAACAAGCTTAAAATAGTATTTCTGAACGTCGGAAACGGCGATTCAGCCTTCATAAAGGCTCCTGGCGTTTCTGGGATTCTTGTTGATACCGGACCAAAGACCCCTTATTTTGACTCCGGGCAATCAATCCTTACTCCATTTCTTCTATGGCAGGTGGTCCAAAGACTCGACGCTATCTTTATAAGCCATCCGGAATCTGACCACATGGGTGGAACCCTCACAACTTTGAAGAATTTCATGGTCAAAAAGATCTACCTGAACACTTCGCCGAATCAGCGAGAAACGATATCCGAGCTTTCAGCACTTGCGAAACATCGAAACGTGGTTATGGAACGGGCCAATTCTTTATCCCGGAAAGTCTCTATTGGGGCAATCGACATAACATTCCTTCATCCACATCCGACTTCGTCTGGGAAAAAATTGAATGACCTGTCTGTCGTGGCACACCTGGTTTACAGGAATTTTTCCGTCCTTTTCACCGGCGATCTCGAAAGAGAAGGTGAAAAGGAGCTTTTAAAATCTGGAGCCAAAATAGAATCCACAATACTTAAAGTACCCCACCATGGCGGAAAAACTAGCGCCACATCTAAAAGACTTTTGTCTGCAGTACATCCATTAATAGCCATAGTATCGGCAGAATATCCCCAGCGCGGCGGTTTACCCAGTTCGGATGTTATCAGGCGTCTAAAAGGGCTTGGAGTTAGCACTCTTTGGACCGGTAAAGACGGAGCCATTACAATTGAGACAGACGGGATAAAATCATTGAAGGTCATTTCGGGCAAAGGCAATGAGGAGGTGTTTTTCTCTTACCTAGACCGCTGACTGTCCTGAAACAATTTTTCAGCCCGATCTGAGGTTTTTCGAATTGCAGATTTCAATTTTCCTTTCCAAATTTTGCGATAACCATTTATAATTTAAAATATCGATATGTTGCTGGAACCTGTTTTCGAGGTCGATCCTCGTGGTCGTATTACTTTTGCAAACCCAAAAGCTCTCGAGTTGACGGGTTATACCATCCAGGACATCGAAACCGGGTTAAACGCCCTGGACTTTATCTCCTTCCCACAAAAATCTGCAGCCGAATCCAACATCAGGAAATTGCTCTAGGGCAACAAAATTGGTCCGAATGAATACCGGATACGCCGAAAGGACGGTTCCGATTTTTGGGCGCTGGTTCATTCCACCCCGGTCATTTCCCATAGGGGATTTTTTGGGTTTACTGGCATCATCTTTGATATAAGCGATCGCAAGAGATCAGAAGAGGAATTAGAGCTAAAAAGCCGCCAACTCATTAAACTCCTTGAACAAAGCGATATCATCATTAACCAAAAGACGCATGATCTCGAAACTGAAATCGGCAGGCGACGTAGAGCTGAGAACGAGCTCATTAAAAGTGAAATTCTTTACCAGACATTAGTCAATTCCGCGAAAGACGTAATATGGACCACTGACTTGAATCTCCGCTACACTTTTGTAAGTCCATCGGTATTCAGACAGCTCGGATACACAGTTCAGGAAATTATGTGTAGTGACCCATCGGACAATATCTCAGAACAATTCAAAGAACGTCTTAAAAGGGGGCTGGAACGAGAACTTTCCGCCGTCGAAATATCTACGGAGCACGCGGATCTGGACATGACAGAGCAAATCGAACGCTTTAGAAAAGACGGTTCGAAAGTCTGGGTCGAAGTAACTTGCACATTTTTGAGAAACGAGGATGGGGTTCCTGTTGGAACCCTGGGCATATCCAGGGACATTTCCTCGAGAAAAAACGTCGAAGAAATTTTACGAAGGGCGCATTTTGACCTTGAACAACGAGTTAAAAACAGGACCGCGGATTTTGAACGGGCTAACGGAAAACTCCGCCAGGAAATGGATGAACGAAAGCAGGTTGAGATTGCCTTACGTGAAAGCGAAGAACGTTTCAGAAATATTTTTGAAACTACGCTAAACTGCATCTTCATCAAAGACAAAAATCTTCGTTTCACACAAGTTAACCCAGCCATGCTTAACAAATTGGGGGCATCTGGGACTGAGATCCTGGGGAAGACCGATAAGGATGTGTTTTCTGCCGCCTACGCCAAACAATCAAGATGGGTCGAGACAAAGGCGCTACAGGGTGAAACTGTTGAAACTCAGCAAAACCTTCAAGTTGGGGGCCAAATGTGCATCTTCAACATCATAAGGTCTCCCCTGAAAGATGCGTTGGGTCGGATCATAGGTGTTTTTGGTGTGGCGCGTGATTTGACTGAACGGGAATTTGGCCGCAGTCAATTTAAATTGTCCCCCGACCAGTACGTATCAAAAGCTATGCGGAATGCTCTTTACCAAACCTATCTCGCTGCGAAAAGTGAAAGCCCTGTCCTGTTT
>JBMFSZ010000473.1:0-2408 GCA_049967315.1 Desulfomonilaceae bacterium | reverse complement strand
CCTCCACCAGTTTTAGGCTGGATTTCACGTTAAGCACTATAAGTTCCATATTAAGTGATTCGGCTATTGCGTGAGCGAGCATCGTTTTGCCGGTCCCCGGCTCGCCTTTGAGTAAAAGAGGCATTTCCAGCGCGATTGAGATGTTGACGATTTTGGCCAGTTCTTCGTCGAGCACATATTTTGAAGCTCCGGTGAAGACAGGCGGTGACGATTCATTACCCATAGAATAAGGCTCCTTCGTTTTTTCAAAAATATTCAGATAAATATAATTGGCCATTTTTCTGAAAGAGGAAAGTGGCTTCGATGTGATTTGTTCCGAGAAAATAGAACTCATAATGAATTTTTATTACCGATGGTGTTCAAGAGTCAACAAACATATTTGATCGGCGATGGTTCTAGGGCAGGCCAAGTGACGGCGGGGCGGGAAGTGGTAGCAGGGGCAATTTTTTTGGCTTGACAACAACCTTTATAGCTAGATAAGGTTGGTCAGTCAACTATACGCCGAAGATTCGACGAATCAGAGGTTTGGCGGCACGAAAAAAATGTTGACAACGTTGCGGATTTCTGTAATAAAGTTAAAACACATCCAGAGCTATATTTTTTTGGAGGCTATCCAAATCTGGTATTGAGGCTTCCTTTGAAAAGGATTGATGAAAGGAGGATGAGGGTATGGTTAAGAGAACATTGGTAGTTCTCAGTGTTATGTCTCTGGCGCTGATGCTGGCGGGGACTTCTTTCGGCTTCATGGGTGGAGGCTGCGGCAATACCTGCGCACCACTATATGTTCCGGTTGATTGCCCTGACACAGGAGTGGCAAAAACCATAGTTAAGACATGGGAATGCAAGATAGAGGGTCCTTGCCCTGCGCCTACACCAGCTTGCTGCGGTAAGTCCGACAATCTGTGTGGACCTAAGGGCGGACTGCTTTGCGGTCTTGCCGGCGTTGTCGGCGCTCCCTTTGACGCTATTTTTGGCGGCTTCGGTGGCGTATATGGTTGCAGCCCGTTTTTGGGTGGTAGCGCCTGTGGAAATGGCGGCAGCGGTTGTGGCAGCCCATTCTTGGGCGGACTTTCCGGAGTTTTCGGCTCGGGCGCTAGCGTGATGGCTGGCAACACGACCTTCTTTGGGGCTCTTTGGTAGAATTTCGATTGGGTCGCGTAATTGGTTTTTGTCAAGGTTCAGAGTGTAAAGAGTAAAAGCAAAAAACCTTGACAATCTGGTATGAATGAGGTAAAAATAGCGCAAAATATATATGCGCTGAAATTTGAGAAATATAATCTTGATGTCCGGTTTAGGTTAACTGGAACGTCTTGAATGAAAGGAGGATGAGGGTATGGTTAGAAAATCCGTTGTAGCTCTTGGAATCCTGGCTGCGATAATGATGGCGGCGGGAGTATCCTGGGGTTACACCGTAAGCAAGTGGCCGGTTCCGGGTATTCCGAACACAACCTATCTGCCAGGAGGATCCTGCCTGGCGGGGGTAGGTCCTGAAGATGTTACTCTGAGAGGTCCTGTCGCTCCGGCTTGTGAACCACCGTTAATTCCTGGCGTGATTCACGCTGCCTTGAGTATCCCTTTTAGGGCTCTGGCGATAGCGGCAACGCCTATATTCACTGGGTCGCTTGCTCCTGGTCAAAACTGCTGCCCCATTGAATTAGATGGCCCTGCCTATGTTACAGCCGCTGTTCCTTGCACACCGGTCAATATTTATACTGGTCCCAAAGGCTGGTAAGTATAACAAGGTCTATCTTTAAAAAGGGCCGGGTAAATCCCGGCCCTTTTTGCGTTCTCACATAAATGGCAATTAGCCAATTCAATATGTCTTCATCAAATAATCTACAGCAAAAGTAGACGCTAGGCCGGAATGGAGCTGAACCGTATCCGGGATAGAACCAAACGAAACACTTAGGGATCCTGATATCACAAACGACCTATCGCGTGTAACCACTGTTCAAAGGGCAGTAGATGGGCATGCGGGGTAGATCCGCATCGAAACAGGCGGCAAACGGCAGGTCCTGTGTCAGCTATATGAACATCATCCAGTAGGGATAGGTGTTACAAACGATCAGTCCCACCTTCCGAACCCTGCGACAACATCATGTAGTCCAGGAGAAACTCTTTTCCAGATCCCCAAGCTAAGATAAAAACCGACATTGGGAATGAAGTCAGCCTTTATTTTAAGACGAACCAGAACGTACTTTATCGTTTGTCTATTATCAACCTACAGGGATAAACAGGGAAGTAGTCAATGTCTATAGTTTCGCGATTTTCGGATGTTTGAATCCGCGCGAATAGCGCGGCTCGTTGATTTTTTTCAACTCATTGATATCACTAGCCTCCGATAAAATTCTGATGGAGAAATGACTCCTTCGCGCTGCGGTCAGCATATCGGAGAAGGTGTAACACTT
>JBMFSZ010000472.1:0-2447 GCA_049967315.1 Desulfomonilaceae bacterium | reverse complement strand
CCAAGGCCAAGGCATGATGTATTTAAAAAAGTTAATAAAACCGAACTGTTCCGTGTCCTGGGGATCTTTTCTTGCTACTTCTGGCTTCTTGGACTGTTTGGGACATTCTTCTATTGCAGACAAAAAATCCGGATCCACCCATCTTGAATCCAGATCAACTAATGATTTCGGAAAAAGCTCATGCTGAAAGACAATTCCCTGGAATTCCAAAAGAAAGTCGTTTTCGCAAAGTTTATTGCGCCGTCAGGTAAAGAAGTGGAAAAGCGGACCGAAATCCGAATAAACCCAATTTCGGGAAGGACCAGCAGGATCGCATTGGGGAGAAATGAGGAAAAGGAACCTGGAACCGAGACCTTACCGTTGCCGCCTCCAAACGCCGCTGATACTGCCGGTTGCCCCTTTTGCGAGCCACAGGTAATGTCCCGAACCCCACAAATTCTACCGGAAATCTTTCCAGAAGGTCGTATTCGTTATAATAATTCGATTTTGTTTCCCAATCTTTTCCCGTACGGAAAATATTCTGCAGTAAGTCTTTTTGATAACCGGCACTTTGTAGAAATCGGCACATCTGATGTCGAAGCGTATTGCAATAGTTTGATCAACTGCCGAAACTATCTTCATCGTATTTTGATTTGCGAGCCGGATGCGTGCTACATGTCAATTACCCAGAACCATCTGCCGTCAGCAGGTGGTTCTTTGATACACCCACATCTTCAGGTAAATGCGGACAGCGTAGCCTCAAATCATCACCGTTTTCTGAGCAAAGAGGCCGAAAAATACTTTCTTCAGAATGGTTCTCGTCTTTTTTCTGATTATTTAAGGCTCGAAAAGCAGGAAGGAAGTCGCTACATTGGTAAGAATGGGGCATGGGAATGGGTAGCCGCTTTTGCTCCAGAGGGTTTTTTTGAAATCTGGGGGATTTTACCCGGAGTAACATCCCTCACCCAAATTAGTGAAGCGGACTGGCAAAATTTGGCCCAAGGAATTATCAATACGCAAAAATTTTACCGGAACCAGTGCAGAAACGGATACAATCTCGGAATATTGTTTATTGAGGACGAAAACCCTTATTTTGAAATTCGGATAGTTATCATGGTCCGCTCGAATTACGCCGCTTGGGTTCGCAACGATCGAACCGGTTTCGAAGTCATACTTGGGGATATGGCTACCTTCACGCTCCCCGAGGACACAGCCCAAAAGGCTAGACCATTTTGGTCATGAATTTTCCCTAATCTTTTAGACGAGTTCCGATATTGTTTGATAGTTCAAGGAATGCGCCCAGATTTGGCTCACTTGGGGGGAGCGAAGTAATCTTCTGGAACACACTCACAAGCAAGCCGGACTAACGATCAATTGAATGCTCGCGTGGCGCATTGACACTGAAACTAAATTTTAACGATAACCCTATTGGGGATGTGGCAACGAGTGGATCAAGGGGCAACTGAGAAAGGCGTTATTGTAACCCCGGATTCGACCATCTTGCAAAAGATTAATTCATGGCGCAGGGAGAGCCGTAAATGAGTTATTTCCCACGGTATACAATTAGTCCGTGACTAAGATCATAAGGAGACACGGCAACAGTCACACGATCACCCAGGAGAACCTTGATCCTGAATCTGGACATCCTCCCGGACAATTTGGTCCTGATACTCCTTCCGTCGTCTGTTTCTACCTGGTACATACCACCAGAATGAACCTTGACCACAGTTCCTTCAACTTTTACATTGTCATCTCGACTCACTTAATTAATATCTCCTGTTCTCTCTTTTATAAGCTTTATCAATTTGAGTATTGTTTTGGGTTTTCCCGCTCCCGTCAAACTAATAATATTACACCAATGCATTGAAAAGTCTAGATGGCAATTCATCTTTCAGGTTGAATATCACCCGCAGTCCACTCTTGGTAGTGTCGCCTGACACGTTCAAGATCCTGAGGTGTGTCGACTTCGATAGAATCTTTCTCAGTAATCACCACCTTAATCCGAAACCCATATTCTAGAGCTCTAAGCTGCTCCAGTCGCTCTGATTTCTCAAGTTTCCCTACGGGCAGATTATTGAATCGTTGCAGGAAATCGTTTCTGAACGCGTAAATACCGTGATGCTTGTAATATGACTGCTTTTCCGCAGAATCCCTACAAAACGGAATCGTGGCCCTGGAAAAGTATATGGCAAAGTTTTCAACATCAAAAACGGTCTTTACAGCATTCGGATGATTAATTTCCTGTTCTCTCACTATCTTGTATATCAAGGTTGACATAGGGATCGATTGGTCCTCGATTAGAGGAGCAGCTACTTCATCAATCATGTCTGGTTCAATGAGAGGCTGATCACCCTGAACATTCACGATGATGTCACTGCCTCCGAGTTTTAAGCTTCTCGCCGCTTCAGCGATTCTGTCAGATCCTGAAGCATGATTGTCATAAGTCATTATGGCCTTGCCAAAATGCT
>JBMFSZ010000471.1:0-2485 GCA_049967315.1 Desulfomonilaceae bacterium | reverse complement strand
ATTTGCCTTTTGTGGTGAAGATCGCGTTTCAGTATCGACATTATATGTTGCCTGTTCAGGATTTGATTCAGGAAGGCGCTATAGGTTTGATGAAGGCCGTAAAACGCTTCGACCCGTACAAGGGATATCGCTTGGTGTCCTTTGCCATATGGTGGATTAAGGCTTACATCAAAAACTATATACTCAAGTCCTGGAACCTTGTGAAGTTGGGGACGACTCAGGCTCAACGAAAACTATTCTTCAGAATAGGAGACATCGGTGAGCACAAGGATGCGGAATCACGCTCGGAGCGTATCGAAAAACTGGCCGAAGAACTCAATGTCCGGTCGGATGATGTAATTGAAGTCGAGGCCAGAGTTAAAGCGAGGGATTGGTCCCTGAATGAGGTAATAGGCGATGACAAGGATTTCACAGCCATTGATATGCTGGAAGACGAATCCGACAATCAGGAAGTTCAGATGATGGCCATGGAATCCGAAAAGGAACTGTCTGAAGCCACTGGCAAGGCATTGAAGAAATTGGACGATCGCGAGCGCTTTATTGTGGAAAAAAGATTTATGGATGATTCTCCATGGACATTACAAAGACTTGGAGAGCATTTTGGAACTAGCCGGGAGCGGATGAGACAAATTGAAAAGCGAGCTCTAGGCAAACTTAAGAGAGAACTGTCAATGACTCTTTCTGAAGCTCCGGCTCGTTAAGAATGTAAATAGTCTTTCCCAAGGGATAGCACGAAAGGCCGACGCATATTTTAGAGGCGTCGGCCTTAATTGTTTTAGTTTGATAACTTCAATTTCAAATGGAGGGGAATGTCTTCCATACCCTCTCTCCTAAAGGCTGTCATCTTGGATTTCCGGATGTTGGTTGGCCGCGTGTGTCGTAAACCCCGGCAAAGCCTCATACGTCAAATCAGAAAATAGAGTTTCTTCTTCTCAATGTCTCGAAAATCTGGTCGGCTCGATCTTCACTTGCCTCGACCCAAATAAGCAATTCACCCTTTTCAAAGCGACATCCGAATTCCTTTGATAAGGAATCAAGATAGCTTTCAGTAAGCATATTCGGATTGATTCCCAATGCTGCAATGACAGTTCCGTGGCGTTCATTTCCATCGTCGTTATTCGAAAAAAACATTGGATTACCTCTGAACTTTGGCCGATGATGACCTGATTCTTCCTATTGAAGGTGTCACCTGTTGAAAACGGATACGCCCATCATCATTATTAAATTTTATGCATTTTAGGCGCCATTGACCAGAATTACCAGAAATGAATTAGATGTTCTTTGTGCTTGTCGGAGTTCACTGTGGCAAGGTTTTTCTGTGGTGTTGGCTTCCTAAGAATTGGTTTTGTCCGACCAGTATCAAACAGAGTATACATTCAGGTATGTTTCAGATCTTTAACCAACGACATGGTACGTTTCTGTCCCTTGGCCCCATACCCCAAATCAACCTTTAACTAACCAAGCGGACAATTTACAGGATCGGGGATTCGGATTTTCTAAATGCCTTTGTCACCAACCAAACAGCAAGTTAGTCTGATTCCTGAAATATGCTAATTGTTCCGGTTTTAATTTATTGCGTTAGATTTCAGGCTATACAGCTCAAGGGTAGTAGAGCAAAAAACTGGCCTTGACTGTTAACCTCTTTTGTGCGAAAATTAGCTTACTTTAAGATAAGTATTCTAAAATTACTGTTTCACAAAGTCTTGTGTTCAGCTTTTTATAGGTTGAAAAGATGGTATTGTCCGTGAAAACCGCCATTTGCTGCATTTGTATCGTGACAACGTTTTGGTTATCGAACGTTCCCTGCATGGCACAAAGCTGCCAGGGCACTGAAAGCTCAGCGTATTGGTCAACACTGGCGCACGAAGACAATTCCTTACTAGCTAGTGTTCTGTACATTCCATATCTCGCGTTTCAGGTTCCCTTAAGAATTATAGACGCTATTGTAGATCCAAAGCCTACCAGCAAGGCGACAATGCCCCCGCAAGCCCATGCAGGCCCCGGAATAGTTCGTTAATAGGGGGGGCCAGAAGGCAGACAGGATTTTTTTGCGTGTAGAGCGAGCAGGGGGGCGAAGCTAGTTTCGGGTTGACAGTTAAAATATAAGATGTGACAATACATAGATTAGGCCGAAGTGGCGGAAGTGGTAGACGCGCCAGGTTCAGGGTCTGGTGGGCGTAAGCCTGTAGGAGTTCGAGTCTCCTCTTCGGCACCAATTGATAAACAAACCGGCTGAAGTATTCAGCCGGCTTTTATCTTTTGTATGCAACACAAAGTTCTCCCCCGGTAATTTCAATTTGAGGATCCTCGTCTCGCTGATGCGTTGCTTCAAAGGATACGCTGAAGGCTATTCCACGAAACTACATCGCGTAGGAGTCAAGAGTAGGCGTACGCCTCATCAGACGAGCCAGAGAATTCCAGAATACCTCAACTGAATCCAGAAAATCCGCCTTGTTAAATACCTCGAGAGTTACAACCCCCCGAA
>JBMFSZ010000470.1:0-2485 GCA_049967315.1 Desulfomonilaceae bacterium | reverse complement strand
TCAAATAACTATCTTGGCTTGACAACCCACCCTAAGGTCAAAGAAGCCGCTATGAAAGCCTTGGAGAGGCATGGCACGAGTTGCTCCGGTTCAAGATTTTTAAACGGGACGTTGGAAATGCACGAGCAACTGGAATCGTCTCTGGCCAAATTTATCGGTAAGGAATCTTGCCAGGTTTTTACTACCGGTTTTCTTACTAACCAGGGCGTAATAGCGCCACTACTGTCTCGCACTGATACGGTAGTAATTGATCGACTTGTTCATGCCAGTATTCTGGAAGGAGTTCGTCTTTCGTTCGGAAAAGTGAGGCGATTTCGTCACAATGATGTCGAGTCGTTAAGAAAAAATCTGGATGTCAGTGTCGATTCGGATGGGGTCTTGGTTATCGTTGATGGGGTCTACAGCATGGAAGGTGACATCGCTCCGTTGCCTGCCATTGTAGAGGTTTGCAAGGAATATGGCGCCCGGATAATGGTTGACGATGCTCATGGCTTAGGTGTGCTTGGTAAGAATGGGCGGGGAACCCTGGAACATTTTAATTTGATTGATGAAGTGGACTTGGTAATGGGGACCTTCAGTAAGTCTTTTGCTTCTTTAGGAGGATTTATTGTGGGTGACTCGGCGGTGATAAATTATATTAGGCATAACTCGCGGGCGCTAATCTTTTCCGCTTCAATGCCACCATCGGCCGTGGCCGCAGTAAATGCCGCCTTAGAGGTAATTCAGTCAGAACCGGAAATTCGCGAACGTTTATGGCGCAATACTAATTTTCTCATGAAAAGAATTGTTGAACTGGGATTTGACACTGGTCCTACAGAGACCCCAATTGTACCTATGATAGTAGGAGACGATGCCCGAGCTTGCATATTTTGGCGTCTCCTTTTCGATGAAGGCCTTTTCACCAACTGCGTAGTTTCACCGGGAGTTCCACCTGGCCAACAAAGAATTCGTATGTGTCTTATGGCTACTCATTCTTTAGAGGATCTCGAAAAAGTGGTTGAAATTTGCGGACGTGTGGGCCGAAAAATGGGCTTGATCAGTTAAAGGAGGAAGTCGAATGCTTTTGAGAAGTACAGCTCGGGAAACATTAAACCAACCCGGAGAGCGAGTCTGGCTCCATTGGCGCCTTTCGAAAATTTCCCTAATGGCTTTAATTTTATTTGTGGCTTTTAGCGGGGCGCGACTGTTTGCCGCAGAGAATAGCGCTAACAGTCAGAACGTTGACAAAAGTATTAAATCTGAGGATCTCTCTCAATCTGCCATAGGCAATAGATTCGAACAGATAGAGAAGACTCTCCAGTCGATAAAAATTACGGGTGAAAAAGCTGAAGACCGGAGTTATTTTAACAAACTTGCCAGTACCGAAGTTATCAAGTATCTGCAAATAATGATAATACTACTAGTTTTCATTGCGTTGGGTTTTCCGTTAGCAATATGGTTATTAAACAGGACCAGCTTTGGAAAAGGTTCGGGGAGTTCCCAAGAACTTACAGAGACCCTACTAGTCATTGAGGAGCGTCAAGCAAAGCTCGCAAATATTTTAAAAGAGATCCAGGGAGAAATTGATTACTTGCATACTATGTCAGCTCCTGATCTGAAAAACCTGATCCAGCAGGCGGAAAACTATTTGAAAATGAACGAAAATGATTTAAAGAAGGCTGGCGCAAAGCAGGAGGATGCCAAAAGCTGAAATCTCAGCGCTAGTGTAGGCTCCGCAGCTATATCATTTGTATATGGAGGTGATTGTATCAAGAAGCTTCTGGACGTTTTCCGTTCGTGTCCCTTTGTTCTCGTATAAAACGTCTTGGACGGAAATATCATTGCCATAAAAAGCCTGGTTGGTCTGTTTGTCTGGCTGTATAACGCCACCACTAAGTGACAACCCTGCAAACAGACCCTTAGTCTCCGAATAAGAGAGAATTTGGGATTTCATTTTCACATTAGTATCCACAGATGTTTCTCTACCCAAAGGACCTGCGCTTATCGAAGCGTCCACCCCGAGTATCAATTTCTCTTCCAACAGTCTCTGTATACCCGCTTCATCCATAAACAAAAGGACCAAGTCGATTGACTGCGCCCCTAACTGAAATCCAATGCTCCCACTTCTAAAAATGAAAAAAGCCGGGTTTGACCAGGTACTGGTTTCTTGATCCTTTCTCAAGATTATCCCTTTTCCCAATTCAATTCCAAACACAACCCCTACATTTATTACGTTAGGGAAAATGGCCAAGCCTCGGGCCCTCATAAGCAAATCCCGTGGAATACGTTTATCCGGGGTAGTGGAGATAGCCTTTAGAACTTCGTTACACCGGGCGATTTCGTTGTCGGCTTCAACAAAAGATGGTTCGGCTGCCAAGGCGACCGAAACCAAAAATATGAGATAAACCGATAGCCACAGGCCTAGTTTTGTGTATTTCACAACCATTCCTAATGCTTGAATGCCCTTTGCCCCGTAAACATCATGGTCACTTGAGGTCGTGCTTCA
>JBMFSZ010000469.1:0-2486 GCA_049967315.1 Desulfomonilaceae bacterium | reverse complement strand
GACGCAAATGAATACCTTTTGGCGCTCTACGACGTGAGAAGTCAGACCGGTCGGCGTGTTGCACCCCGTGACTATTATGAAGCAATTCTCAAAGAATCAGCCAAGTATTCGATGATTCGCCTGATTACTGACAATCCGGACAAGGCTCTGGAATCCCTGAACAAGGCCGGATACAAGGTCAAAGCTGAGGATGTTATAGGGTTGATTTTAGATAATAAACCTGGAATTCTGTACAGGGTTTCAAAAATATTCGGTGATAACGGCATCAATATATCTTACACGTATGGGTCTGGTTTTTCGGATAGTGAGTGCGCCTTGTTTATTTTTAAGGTATCGGACATAGAAAAGGCTCTGGAGCTTTTTCCAGGCGGGATCGCCTAAAGATTTCGTATTAGAAATGTCCGATAAGATATATTATGTTAACTCGGCCTCGGCGCTTTCCTCTTTTTTGAGGGGCCAGATTTACAGGTCAAAGACTGCCAGATTGGACATTTGGTGAGGTGGTTTTTTTGTCGGTTAAAACCTCAGGAAAAAGTACGATAAGCATAGCAGTAATTGCGAAAAATGAGGAAGACCGAATCGCTGACCTTCTGAATAGTTGTTCTTTCGCTGATGAGATTGTCGTTGTTGATTCGGGTAGTACAGACAGGACCCTGGAAATTTGCGAGTCCTTCGGAGTAAAAATCTTTCACCAAACCTGGCTTGGTTACGCAGCCCAAAAACAGTACGCCCTGGACAATACCACGTCTGAATGGGTTTTGTCACTTGATGCCGACGAAGTTATTCCTGAACAAACCCATCTGGAGATTTTTGAGGTTTTGAAGGCTACTGACCAGGAGGTCAAAGGGTTTTCCTTGCCGAGATTGAGCTGGTATCTCGGGCGGTGGATCAGACACGGAGGTTGGTTCCCAGACAGGAAAGTCCGCATGGTGCGCAGAGGTTACGGCCAATGGGTCGGTGATACATTGCACGAAAAACTGGAAGTTCGTGGTCCGGTTAAGCAATTGAAGAATCCGATTTGGCATTTTGTTTATCGTAACATTTCAGACCAGATCGCCACTATTGACTCCTTTTCAACTACCTTCGCCGCCGCAAAGAAGTCACGTTTTCCGTCGATGTATCTTTTATTCGGAATCTGGCATTCTTTATTTAAGTTTTTTGAGTGCGCGATTTGGAAACTTGGTATCCTTGATGGATTACCTGGTTTGGTTATCGCTGTTAACAGTTCGTTTTACGTTTTTCTCAAGCATGCCAAGGTCTGGGAAGCCAGCTTCACGAGCGGCAGGCAGCGCACGGGCTCATAGAAAAATCCTATAATGAAGCGAATAGCATTGGCGCTTGAAAATTTCAGTCGCTTTTCAGGTGGAGCCGAGTCCTATGCCGTTGAGCTTGCGGAAACACTAAAGCGCAACGGGTGGCAAATTCACCTTATCGGGCATTCCTGGGATGGCAGTCCCGAAGAGGCCATTTTTCACAAAATTCCTAAGCTGCCCAAATTATTTCCTCCTTTTATCAGGATCCTACATTTCGCGTTAAAACACAAAACCATAGTTGATCGACTGGATCTCGATGTAGTTGTCGGGTTCGGAAATACGATTGAAATGAACGTTTATCAAAGCCATGGAGGGGTTCATTTGATCAGTAGTTTGCGAAAGATTCGGGCCGAAAGAAGTCGTTTTATTCGTTTTATCAAGACGTTCTTAACATTCATTACGCCCAAGAGCCTCGCCAGGTCCTGGATAGAAAGCGCGCCATTTCGTAAGAACCCCCTACCCACCATTATAGCTATATCGGACATGGTGAGAAATGACATCTGTAACCGTTACCACCTCGCAAAGGATCAGGTGCATTTGATATATAACGGCGTGAACTTGGCCAGATTTGCGGGAGTTCCTGAAGAGGCGAAAAGAGAAGCAGTTAGAGGCTCGTTAGGATTCTCTCAGGAGGTTCTTTTTTTGTTTATGGCCTATGATTTCAGGAAAAAGGGAGTCCGATACCTGGTGGAGGCGGCCGCAAAACTTAAGGAAACGGTTGGCTCAGGAAAATTTGGCGTTGTTATAGTAGGCTCAAACCCCTCCCCTATCCTTGTACGCTTGGTGCGAGAGCTGCATCTCGAATCCACTGTAATATTTAACGGACCCACAAAAGAGCCGGAAAAATTTTATAAAGCCTGTGATGTTTTTGTCCTTCCCACTTTTTATGACGCATGTTCACTCGTTGTTTTCGAAGCAATGGCGTGCGGCCTTCCTGCTATAACGACCGCAGACAATGGCGCCGCCGGCATTCTCACGAATGGACTTGACGGAATGGTATTGACTGATCCGAGCTCCGTTGGAGCGTTGGCAGACGCAATGATCCACTTTCTGGATAAAAATTTCCTTGAACAGGCTTCTAAAGCAGCTGTCAGAACCGTTTCCAATTACTCACTCGAAGCTAATCACTCCAAAATGCTCGCCATCTTTGATTCAGTGATTGAGAACCACCCC
>JBMFSZ010000468.1:0-2499 GCA_049967315.1 Desulfomonilaceae bacterium | reverse complement strand
AGGCTCCGGCACTAACGCTGCGAAAGGAGGACTCTCCGTAGCCGATCAAGTTGAACGGGGGATACATTTTCTTTCCAAACGATACAAAGTCCGGAAATTTATGGCATATTTTCAGTCCTTTACAAATACATACGGCGATCCGGCAATCCTGGCTCATCTTTATCAAGCCGCCACTGAGCGACCAGAAATAGTTGCCCTTTCTGTTGGCACACGTCCAGACTGTGTTTCAGATGAGATCCTTGACGTTCTTGCCGACATTCACAGGAACAAAACCGTCTGGCTCGAACTCGGTCTTCAGTCAATCCATGACCGTACACTCCAGCTCATTAGAAGAGGCCATAAATCAGGTGTTTTCTTTGAGACATGTGCCCGGGGGTTAAGACGAGGCATGTTTATTTCCGCTCACATCATTCTCGGCTTACCAGGTGAAACCATCGAAGACATGATACTCACCGCCAAGGCAATCGCAGCCTCGGGAATCCATGGGGTAAAAATCCATCCTCTCTACGTGATTGCAGGAACCCCTCTCGAGAAAATGACCAAGCTGGGAGAATATGTCCCCATGACCATGGAACAAGCTGTTGAGGCTACCACCGCGGTTCTGGAGTTCCTGCCACAAGAAATGGTTATCCACAGACTTACGTCAGACCCCCACCCAGCCGAACTTGTAGCTCCGATATGGATGCTGGACAAAGCCAAAGTCAGAAATTACCTCTTGGCTCAAATGGAAACCAAAGACATTAGACAAGGCTCAAAAGCTTTCAGACACTGATTTTGGTGAGGCAGCGTCGAGACATTGGTATGAATAGACGCGACACCTATTCTAAAACGAAGATCACCTCAGCTCGAACACGATATTCCTGAATTTGTCCTGCCTCACACATAACGGACATATCGACAATTTTCATACCTGTTATGTTCCTCAGCGTCTGGTTGGCGCGGTCAAACGCAAGTTTAATCGCCTCCTGAAAGTTGTTGGGAGAACCCGCTATTACCTCCGTCACTCTAGCAACTCTTCCTGGCATAGTACCTCCTTACTAGCCTGCCTCACCATTGTAGAGAGTACGGAATCGAATTAGAACTTGTCAACAACGCATATTGTTAAATTGAATTTTGTTCCGAAGAATTCAGTTTCAAAGGAGAAAAATTGAGCCCGTATCACCGCTTCTCGCCCTTGGATATTAAAGTCAGGTTAAAAACTACCTACGATGCCTTGGCTGGCGGAGCGCCCGTTGTTCGCGGCGTCGGGCCTGAGACACAGGGGTTTGGAGGTCTTTAGAACACTTATCCACGTTTGACCTTGGCTTGATTTCAATAAGACTCATCAGTTTCGTTCTTTCTTCGGCCGTGGCCAATCTCCACGCGCCAGTTTCCAAAGCTCCAAGCTTTATAGGACCAAAACTCACTCGTCTTAGCTTCCTGACGGGAAAATTAATCCTGAAGAAGATCCTTTTTATTTCATTCTTCTTTCCTTCAGAAAGAACAACTTTTAGCCAAGACGTAGTTTCCTGGGATCTTAAAAAAACGCAACTTATTTCACCTACGCGCTCCTTGTCCCCTAGCCTCATGCCTTTACGGATCATTGCCAATGATTTCTCGTCGGGAACACCTCTGACCTTTACAAGGTACGTACGTGGTATCCTGTTGGAAGGATGTGTAAGAGCCTGTGCCAGAGAGCCATCATTAGTAAGGATCATTAGACCTTCGGCGTCAAAATCCAGACGACCTACCGGGAAAACAGGGCCTTTGATTTTCCGTATCACGTCTCCCAGGCACGGCCGATCCTGAGGATCCTTCATGGTTGAAACGACGTTGCGTGGTTTGTTGAAAATATAAATGAGTTGAACAGCCTCAGGCTTCTTTAATAGCTTACCGTCAACCTTGATGTGATCGGAGTCTGAGTCCACCATGAAAGTTGGATCAAACGTAGGCTTTCCGTTTACAGTTACTCTTCCTTCCCGAATCGCCTGCTCAGCAAATCTCCTTGACCCAATCCCCGAATTCCGAATTATCAACTGTAGTTTTTCGCGTGCCATGATACATTCCAAAATAGTTTGCCAAAATTCTACAATAAGCGTCTTAGCTTGACAATTAGACCGTGATATCCCATTTTAACACTATGAATACATTTAATTGTTTACGTAATCCAATCGTGATATACGTTCAAGAAAACTGATAAGAAACGTTGGGATCGGAGTTTTTGTTGAACAATATATACAAAAATTTGGGGTTGTGGCTTGTTATCTTTTTGGTGATGATTTTTCTTTTTCATCTGTTTAACCAAACAAAAGCCCCACAAAAGGAAATTTCATACAGCCAATTCAGGTCAGATCTGGACCAGGGCGCCATCAAGTCTGTAGTGCTTCAGGGAAATCGTATCAAAGGAACGTATCTCGATGGTAGTGGGGCGTTCAAAACCTTGGCTCCAAATGATCCCGACCTGATACGCACTTTGATGAAAAATAAGGTGGATATTCAGGTAACACCGGAAGATGACAA
>JBMFSZ010000467.1:0-2508 GCA_049967315.1 Desulfomonilaceae bacterium | reverse complement strand
CTGCCGAAACTAGAGCATAATCTATAGACGATCGGTAGGCCAATTTTTCGAAAGCCGATCCGGCGCCTTGAGCTGGCACAAGAATTTCCGTAATCATTTCATCGTCAGCCAAGGTCAAGGGATGCTCCCCAATGGAGGAATATAGTTCTTTAAGAGGTATCGTACGGGTTCCATTTTTGGATTGAACAACTATTTGGCTGTCCATGGCTATAAGTATTGGAGCGGCATCCGATTGGCACGCCGAATGGCACTTGTCGGACCCACCTTTCCAGGCAAAACAGGTGGCGCCACCAGCCTTGTTACAGGTTTGTCGCGCTTGCCGAAAGAATTTGGACTGATTGTAAAATTGGCACCTGTTTTCCTGACAGAGATTGCCGCCGATAGTTCCAGAGAAATGCTGTATCGAAGGAGCTCCAATCGCCTTAACGGCTTCAAAAAGCCCAGGCCAGCGACCCCGGACCGGCTGATATCTAAGAATGTCGGACAGCTTGGCTGCCGCCCCGATCCGAAGTACTGTTCCAGATTCCCTGATTGCCGACAATTCTGTTAAGGCCTTCAAACTGATCAAATTCTTCGGCGCAATCAGACTTTGTTTCATTCTGACCAGGAGATCCGTTCCTCCAGCAAGAATTTTGCAATCTTTCCCAAACTCGTTTAAAAGCTCCAGAGCCTCATCAAGGGCTTCGGGTCGATAATAATTAAACGGTGGCAAGCGCATACTTTCCTCCGAAACTGTCTTGTATCACTCTTACTCACAGGGCTGTTGTTTTTGCGTAAACACGTCGATTCCGCAGCTAACAACCCCTTTTTTCTTTTTGATGGCCGCAAGGATTTTTTCTGGTGTAATAGGTAGATCCTTGATGCGTACTCCGACGGCGTCATATATGGCGTTAGCGATGGCTGGGGCAGTGGGAACACAGCCTGGTTCACCTATGCCTTTTGCGCCGAAGGGGCCTTGCTCGTCAATAGTTTCTACGACAACGGGCTTTGAGTGAATGGTGTCCATCGCCGTCAAAATCTTGTAATCCCTGAAATCAGGATTCATATTGCGGCCATTCTCCGACACGATCTGTTCAGTCAAGGCGTAACCGACCCCCATCAAAACGCCACCATGAACCTGACCATCGAGAAGCAAGGGGTTAATTGCCCGACCAACATCATGAGCGGCGATGTAGTCAAGAATTTCAACTTTTCCAGTCTCTTCGTCCACCTTGACCCTTACGCCATGAGTACCGAATGAATAAGCAGCCGACATGTTACCAGTGAAATCGCGTCCCATGTTTTCATTTGCCGGGTCATAAAAATTATCAGCCATCATCATTTGGCCATTAGGAGTAAAATGGGAACCGCGTAGCAGCTTTCCAATCGGTAAAACAGGATTACCGTCAGCAAAAAAAGTCCTGTCTTTTAATACCAGTTTGTCTTCATCGACCCCGGTGGCCTTGGAGGCCATTGCCAAAAGGCGATTACGGATTTTCCTCGCTGCTCCGAGGGCAGAATTACCCGCCACAAAGGTAGTTCTACTAGCATGGGCCCCCACATCCCACGGGCAGATGTCAGTATCCTGGTGAAACACATGAACATCCTCCACTTTAACGCCCAGTTCTTCAGCCACAATCTGGGCTATTATCGTGTCTGAACCCTGGCCCATGTCAGAAGCCCCGGTAAACACATCTACCTTACCGTAATCATCCATTTTTATTATCGTGCCACACCCGTCGGATTTGTAAATTCTCGCTCCACCACCCACATGGATCAGAGAGGCCAACCCTGTACCTATGCCTTTCTCTTTGGCTTGGGCAAAATCAAGATTTTTCGAAACCGCATCGATACACTCTGGTAATCCGCAGCTTGTAATACGGAGTCCCTGCGGAGTAACGTCGCCTGGCTGATTGGAGTTAATACGTCTGAACTCGACTCGATCAATTCCCGCAACCTCTGCTAACATGTCCATGGCGCTTTCGATGGCAAATGTCGCCTGAGGATTTCCATATCCGCGCATTGCCTGAGAGTACGTGTTGTTGGTATAAACACATTTGGCGTCGTACCGGACATTTGGCACACGATAAAGCGATGTGATGGGCATCATCATTACTGATGGCGTGGTTGCCCCCCAAGACGTGTAGGCGCCATTATCCAGAATCATGGATATGTCGCGATAGAGAAGCTTCCCGTCTTTATCACATCCCATAGAAATATAGGTTACAGTTGGCTGCCGTGGGGATGTAGCAAAAAATTCCTCTTCGCGTTCGAAGAGTATTTTGACAGGCCGCCGAGCATACCAAGCAAGAAGAATAGCAACGTGTTCATAAGCATAGGTGTCCAGTTTACTCCCAAATCCTCCGCCAATCGAAGGTTTTATAACTCTAACCCGCCTATCTTTGACCCCTAGGGCTTTGAGAGTTTCCTGGAAATCTTTCTGAGCGAGTGAGGGAATTTGTGTATTTGTGTAGACAGTGAGGTTGTTTGAATGATCGAAATCGGCAATGGCCCCACTAGTCCCCATAC
>JBMFSZ010000466.1:0-2511 GCA_049967315.1 Desulfomonilaceae bacterium | reverse complement strand
AATTTTAAGAGCTTCTTCTGCTAAACCCTTGTCCGGAGTTACAAGGTAAGCGGAAGAATCCGGACCGTGTTCAGCCTCGATCAGGAGGTCCCTGACTACTGTTGTGGTATCAACGTACCCATCCGCCAAGATGACAGCTTCGCTCGGGCCCGCCGGTAAACCTGTGTCAATCTCGGTAGAAAGCCATTGTTTGGCAGCCAGAACAAAACCTGACCCAGGGCCCACAATTTTGTCAACTGCTGCAATGGTGTCTGTGCCGTAAGCCAAAGCCGCTATGGCCTGAACTCCCCCAACGGCATAAAATTCATCAACTCCGATCATTGCCGCAGCAGCTAAAGTGGCGCTATCGGCTTTTCCAGATGTATCGGGAGGGCTTACTGCGACGATTCTCTTGACTCCCGCAACTTTTGCCGGGATAGACGCCATCATCATCATCGATGGGAATGAACCTTTCCCCCTTGGGATGTAAAGCCCAACCGAATTCAGAGGGATGGTCCTTTCGCCAGCGGTAATTCCAGGCATGACTTCCATCTCGCGAATCACTGGCTCTTTCTGAAAATCGTGAAATCTGGTTATGTTGGCTATGGATATTTCCATGGCCTCTTTGAGTTCGGGGGATATTTGCTCGAGCGCCAGATCCATAGCATCTTTTGCCACTCTTAAGTCTTTGGAATCCATTGTGGCGCCATCGAATTTGAGGGCGTAATCGGTTAAGGCTGAATCACCCCTGGTCTTGACGTCTTCTATAATAGGAACGATTTTCGGGATTAAATCTCGTATCCCCACATTTGGTCTTTCCGTGAGCTTCTTTCGTCCAAGGGTATCTAGTCCGGCAAGCTTTATATAATTGATTTTCATATTTCACCTCAGGCTGCGCTGGAAAGTTCTCCCACAACACTGTTCCTCATTCCCAGATTTTCCAGACTGCTCCAACCATTACGACTGGTAGATACGGCAACGCTTTCCTTTAAAATTGTGACCTTTTCCTATATCATACAAAACGTGATATTGATGTAATTTAAGCTAAGTTTTTTGGAAGGCTAAAATGGAAACTCATTTTGATAAGTCCGAGTGGGCTTTTTTTGTGACTGCTCTAAAAGAAGAAGCTAGAGATATTTTGTGGAAAGTAAAGTCTTCGGTTGAACCGGACGCTCTTGTTAAATCAGTGATGGTCGAATTGCAGGAACTCGGCCCGAAATCTGAAGGCCAGGAGACTCGTACTCAGGAAGAAATTTGGAACCAGGTTAGGGAATGTCTGCTCAAAGCAGCCTATGCTACAAGACCTCATTGCGTAAAATGTGGGGAATGTTGCGTAAAGGGGAGTCCGGTTCTGACTGTTAATGACATCGCGTTGTTTGAGTCTGGCAAACTTGGCCCCAAGGATATTTTTACACTTCGAAAAGGTGAGATCGTATATGATCCTCGCCACGAAAAAAGCCTCCCTAACGAAGAGGAGAGAATCAAAATACGAGAAACTCCGCAGGATAGGTCGTGCGTATTTTACCAGAAATGGAACAGCGAATGCTCAGTTTACGACCAACGCCCCGAACAGTGTCGGTTCCAGGAATGCTGGGCGCCAAAGCAGGCCGACTGTTCCCATTCATCGCCACTAACCCGGCGTGATCTTCTTGGATCAGCGGGCGATATCTTCAGGATCATACAGGAGCATGAAACCAGATGCTCACACGAAAACTTCTCTAGGGAAATCAGTAGATTAGCGTCGACCAAGGGCCAAACTGTAGAGAATGTTCTAGAAATTTTGCGTTTTGATCATCATGTCAGGGACTTTGTAGTAACAAAACTCGGAATTGGGGAAGAAGTTCTCGATCTTTTTTTTGGCCGCCCATTAAAGGATTTTCTTGCTTATTATGGCCTTAAACTACATGAACAGGGAGAGGGAACCTTTTTGTTAAGTCTCGCTGACGAAGAGCCGAGTAGTACTTGAATTTTAGCTCTGTGACTTATTGATTCGAGTAGAATAAAGTCCTTGGACCCAGTCGTCTAGGTTTGTATGGGTTGAAAGCGTGCCCCCTGCAAACATATATTTCACGGATGGGTTTTCCGTGATACATCACTTTATATGGGGGAAGCTGTTCAACAGACGAAAAGTTTTCATAAATCGTCAGAAGAACTGAACTTGTCGGCAGAAGAGGCTTTGAACTTACGAACAGAATGTTTTTCCCGGCCAGATCATCGAACGACCTATGCCATACATCAAACTGGGTAGGCCTATCCCACGGAGATAGATACCTGACGTATGGCTGGCCAGGTATATTGAACTCTAGCAGAGAACAAAGCTGATAAGTATCCGCAGCTATGACATCGCCCTCTTTCATCAGGCCAGGCAGGTATTTTCCCAGTCCTCTCCAGCCGTGAGTCTCCCAGATAATTCTGTCATCCTTTCCCAGGTGTTTTTCAACAAAAGCTGGCAGAAGGCCCAGCCATGCGTGCAAAGCTATCAAAGCGACTAATGAAACCGATATGATGGTTCCAACTCCCACGAATCTGCTA
>JBMFSZ010000465.1:0-2516 GCA_049967315.1 Desulfomonilaceae bacterium | reverse complement strand
GTAGAATTTACTGGTTACGAACAACTTGAGGATACCGGGGCGATAATTGCAATCCTTAAGGAAAACAAGAGGGTAGATCAGGCTAATGCGGGGGAATCTCTATCTATCATAACAGACAGGACACCTTTTTACGCTGAATCGGGGGGCCAAGTCGGAGATCATGGGGCCATTGGTAAAGAAGGCGCTGACTTTGAAGTTCAACA
The DNA here is from genome assembly GCA_049967315.1 of Desulfomonilaceae bacterium. Lineage (GTDB taxonomy): Bacteria > Desulfobacterota > Desulfomonilia > Desulfomonilales > Desulfomonilaceae > CAJBEZ01. The sequence continues at coordinate 2,313 of JBMFSZ010000465.1, read as the reverse complement.
AACAATCAAAGTTGGCAGCGGCTTGATCGCTCACCAGGGAATTGTCCAATCAGGATCCTTTTCAGTTGGTGACGTGGTTTCCCTGGAAGTCGACACTGGGCTACGCCGGTCAGTGATGGCCAATCATTCGGCTACCCACTTGCTTCAATGGGCATTGAGGGAAACCCTGGGGGCTCACGTTAGCCAAAGAGGATCTTTGGTTGAACCGAACAGGTTACGATTTGACTTCACTCATTTCTCGCCAATCACTCATGAGGAAATTGAGAGAATTGAAACTTTGATCAATGAAAAAATTGTCGAAGACGTAGAAGTCAGCGTTGAGGAGATGCCTCTTGAAAATGCCATGGCCATAGGAGCGACGGCGCTGTTTGGAGAAAAATACGGATCCAATGTTCGGGTAGTATCTGTTGGGGAATTTAGCCAGGAACTCTGCGGAGGAACCCACGCTTCAAGGACGGGGCAAATCGGGGCATTCAAGATTACTTACGAGGGTGGTATAGCTGCCGGGGTACGCAGAATAGAGGCTGTTACAGGGTTGGCGGCGATAGCTTATTTGCGAAGCCTGGAGAATGACCTGACACAGATTTGTGACAAATTGAAGACATCCAGGAGCGACGCCATCAAGAAACTAGACAAATTGATAGAAGAAAAGAAAGCCAAGGAGCGTGAAATAGCTGAACTCAAACGTTCATTCGCCCGTCAGGGGGGTTCTGATATCCTGTCAGCAGCCCAAGAGATAAACGGAGTCAAGATCTTGGCGCAAATAATTGAAGACGTTAAAAATCCAAAAGATTTAAGAGAATACGGTGACAGGATAAAAGATAAACTGAAATCTGGTGTCGCACTGCTCGCAGCCAAGGCAGATGGAAAGGCATTTCTCCTCGCCCTGGTTACCAAAGATTTGACAGATCGTTTCCACGCTGGAAATATTGTTAAGAAAGCTGCAGAGTCTATAGGAGGTTCAGGTGGTGGCCGACCGGATATGGCCCAAGCCGGTGGCCCAAACGTCGAATCTCTGGCGGAAACGATAAGATGTGCAGAGAAGTTCATATTTGGATGAACTTGGGGCCGTCAATGCCAAACTTTTTAATGGCCAGGTAAGGCGACTTGTTTGTTTCCAAATCACCATAGTGTTGTCCTAGTCGATTCTTTATTCGGGAGACTATGTTATGGACATTAACGAAAGCAACGAAGTCTACGGACGAATAACCCGGGTTATTAACGAACTAAAAATGTCGAGGCAGTCAGTCACCATCTTCAAGGTGGTGGAACTGACTGGCATTGATCAATTTGTGGTTTTTCAATATTTCTACGAGAAGGGGCTTTTACGGGGAAAGTGAAATTGCTATTCGTCTAGAATACCGGGAGGGAGTTTGTCTTTTGCCGGCGGCGGAACATTCTCCCGGGATTCAGTTCCACCATCAATACCTGACGATTCGAAGGTGTCAGGGGCCAACTTGTCGAATTTCTTGTCCACCACCTTAAACTCAAAGCCATATTCTTTGGCTTTTTCTACATAGGATTCAGTGGCCAACCTGACTTCACCTACTACTGTAACTCTAATAGCTGCCGCCCCTTCTACCGGGCATTTGTTTTCGCACCATCCGCAACCGGCGCAACGATTGGCATGGACTACCGGCACTCCATTTTTACGTCCATTCACTGGCCGAAATGAAATGGCGTGATAAGGACAAACTTCGCCACAAACGAGACATTTTTTGTCACGATTCCACACCAGGCAATTCTGTCTATCGATCCACGCCGTTCCAATCTTGGCGTGATTTTTTTCTTCGAGCGGCAGTTTTCTGATTGCTCCGGTTGGACAAACCGAGCCGCAAATAGCGCAGTTTGGGGCGCAAGCAGCCAACCGAGGCCTCAGTGACGGGCTGAAGATACCTTCCAGACCAGCCTTGAACCAGGTCGGTTGCAGTGTATTCGTAGCGCAAGCCTTCATACAAAGTCCGCATCGCACGCATAGCCGTAGAAAATCCGGCTCAGGCATAGCGCCTGGAGGCCGTATAAGATCTGCCGGAGTGACGGCTCTCTCTTGCCCGACCAACCTGGGCTCATTCCATCCTGTCCTGACCAGTGATGCGACTCCTAATCCCGAGACAGCGGACAGAACCATAGCCCTCCTTGTGAGGTCTGGTTTAACCTGTGTTAACCCTTCAGTTTCACGAGATTGGGAAAACGAAATGGCGTTTTGTGGGCATATTTCCTCACATTGGAGACACAGCAGGCACTCTCTATGAGCGGTGGAGTGAGGGTCTTCGCGGATAGCTGTCATGGGGCAGTTCCTCACGCATCTTCCAC
>JBMFSZ010000464.1:0-2525 GCA_049967315.1 Desulfomonilaceae bacterium | reverse complement strand
AGGATCAAATGCTACTATTTCATTGAAGCTACGCGCCTGAAAGGCCTCAATGTTAAGACCGGAAACCTGCTCAAACAATCCTTCTTCTCCCAGTCTTCTCACTTCATTACCTGAGTCGTTCTCGTCAGGTCCCAAAATAGCAAAGTCTATATTAGCTCGATGAATTGTCCTGGCAAATGATTTGGTTATCTCCTGAATTCGAGGATCAAACGAACCGCAACTGTCAACGAAAAATAACAGGTCCGAGTGTTCACCTTGTCCGAGAATTCGTACCTGAAATTCTTCCAAATCTTTGACCCAGGCCGAACGTTTGGATTTCATGGCCCCATAGGCGTTGCCCTTCTTTTTAATCTGTTGGAGCGGTTTCTGGAGAGATTGTGGGATGTCGCCTCGATCTACCAGGTACCGTCTCATGTCAACGATTTTGTCGATATACTCAATAAAGATCGGGCACTCAGCCTCACAGGCGCCGCAAGTGGTGCAAGCCCAGATTTCCTGTTCGGTGATGATATCTCCCACCAGTTTTTTCTTGGACTCATCAGATTTTGCAACTTTGTCAAAAACCGGGAACTGCTGATAAGCGTAATCACGGGCTTTTACACTAATCATTTTGGGCGATAGCGCTCGACCGACCGCATTGGCCGGGCAATTATCACTACAGCGGCCGCAATCCGCGCAGGAATAGAAATCAAGAATATGCTTCCATGTGAATCCCGTCAGGTCGCTCACCCCGCATTGGTCCAGTTCCATCCAGTCAGCAACCCCATACTTGACCGGTTTGATTGATCCCTTGTTCAAATTCGAAAAGAATACATTGGGTATCGCCGTTATGACATGAAAGTGTTTTGATACAGGAAGGTAATTCAGCAATCCGAAGAAGAAGAGGATGTGCGCCCAGTAGCCGCCTACGTGCAAAAAGCCGAGGGTAGAAGTCGAATTTCCCGGCATAAAAAGTGAAGCGAGAGAGGCGGCCGGAAGTCTGAAATATTCAGCATTTCCCCCTGACGACTTTAGGGCTGCTCCATCATGGATCATGTCCGTGACCATAAGCGCCGAAACCAGTCCGAGAATTACATAAGCCTCATATTCATGTCCCTTGGCCCCAGGGTGATCGTACCGGGCTGGATGAAAGGCAGCCCTCCTGATGATTGCGATAAGACACACTATCAAAACCACCAGGACCGTATAATCCTTGATTGAGTCATATGCCAATCCGGCCGAACCGGAAAGGAAAGGAAGGTGGAACGAGGGAGAGAACCCCCTACCAATCAAAGTTAAAGACCGCAGCGAAAGGATTAGGAAACCAGCGAATAAAAGGATGTGAAGAATGCCTGCGCCCAGGTAACGAGGCTGCCGCCATTGCCCAAATCCGTAAACCAAAGCACGCTGAATTCTGGTTAGAATATCAGAAAATCTTGGATCAGGAGCCGCTTTACGGAGCAGGTCAATTCGCCTGAACATCACGTAACAGAAAAATGAAATGGATAAGAAAAGGATTAAAAGGGCTATCGCGGGAGCTGGAACGCCAAGAATAGGCGTATTCGCAGGTTCAAGGATGTGCATCTAGTAGTCACCTCTTCTAGCTTTAACCAGAATATCTTCCATGAGCTACATGGGGGCATTTCAAGCCGAGGTAATTGCTCAGAGCCATGTTCAGGGATAAACCGATGATGTCAACAAACCTACAAATTGGCAGGCCATGGGATCAACACAGGGCTGCTAGGTTTTCAGAGAGCGCCACGCAAAAAGGAACGGGTTTAAATATTACCCATCCCGATAATCCGTGACACTCTGCAGAAAACAGATTACAGAACATTTGTTTGCTAACTTATAATAACAGCCAATATCTTTGCTGGCTTATCCCCATGAGCTTTTACAAGATGTACATCGCTAGAATCATAGTAGATTGCGTCACCAGGATTCAATACATCTTTGGTTTGCCCGACCAGGACATCCATTTGTCCTTCAAGAACATAGATAAATTCCTGTCCGTCATGAGTTGAAGGCTCATCAGCGTCCGATGGGTGAAGTGTCACGATGAATGGCTCCATGAGCCGGTTGCGCTTACCGGTGGCCAGGGATTCATACTCGTAACCCCGATGCTCTTCTTTGGACTTCCCAAATCGTTTAAAACTTCTCCTGTCTCCTGCTCTTACTATAGTAAAGGGCTTGTCGCCTTCGGAAATCAGGTCAGCCATTTTCAGGGAGAGGGCTTTACTCAATTTGATGAGCTGTCCGAGGGGCAGGATCGCTTTGCCTAGCTCCATTTGTTCAAGAATGTCCGCTGGAATCCCGACCTTTACTGAGAGTTCCTGTAGCGAGAAGCCTAGTGAATGTCTCGCTTGGCGCAACTTTGCGCCGTAATCCGGCGCCTTTTCGATTTGTGACTCGCGTTCAGCGGCTTCTATCGCTGCAGGGTCAGTAAGCAAGTCACTTCCTCTTGCCTCACCGTATCCATCCACGGTATCTCGGAAAGACTGATAGGAATTTTCCTTGACCTCTTCGTCCATGTTCGATCCTTTCGA
>JBMFSZ010000463.1:0-2568 GCA_049967315.1 Desulfomonilaceae bacterium | reverse complement strand
CGACTGCGCCACCGGGATGAAGTGGGGAGAAGTTCAGAATCCTCAAACTTGTAAAACGATCTATTAATGCGCACAGGATTAAAGTCAGGCTTATAATACTTATGTAATCCCAAAAGCGCGTCGGTTTCGCTGCTGTCTGGTTGAAACAACGAAAGGCGATCATAACTAGAAACATTGGAATCACAAGTGAGCAGACACCAATAATCTGGGCTAACGCATCGGCCAGATGAGATCCAAACAATCCACAGAGATTGTGCGTGTATGTTCTGGTGGTTACAACATTGAAGGAGGGGTCCTTGGGGTCATACGATACTAGGCACAATAATAAAAAAACACCAAAGGCGAACCAGATTATAGCCTTGAATTCATTTTGGCCAAATTTCCCTGAATGGGATTCAATTCCTGGCAGTTTCTTGAATAGCCGTTTATTTTCGATTGTATTTGAAGCCATACAATGAATCCTCGTCCCTACTACGAAAAGGCTGAGGTCCTTTTAAGTGTTATCCGGACGGCATTGTTATATATGCTATGGACTAAATAATAACATAATCAATTCAGTGTTTCAATAATATCATTGTTTATGTTGTATTTATTAATTATATTTAGCCATTAAAGTCACAACCAGCTGTTTATATTATGCTATTTTAATCAAGTGTGAATTTTGGATATAGATTTGTTTATTGTCTCAATAAATATGGCCTCTTTCAATTTCCTACTAAAATGATTAATTTATTGTTCAACGATGGATTTGGAGGAAAGCTACAATGATTCATGAACAGAGATGTGAAAACTGTAATGCTGGCTGCACTGGGAGACACAGTGCCGAACAACGAAATGAAGAAATTAGCGGAGGGCTATTTGTGCTCTTGTTTGGCGCTTTAATTCTGGTGACAAGTGTAATGGTAAAGTGGCTAATCTTTTAATCCATGATAGCAGGAACATTTAGCCAAGCTGAAAATTATACAGGCTTAACAAAAATTCTAGAGGCGTCATTTTTGGATACTGTCACATGGTACCCATTAATATTAAGACTTATGTCCAGTGAAGATTCGTTGATCGATTCAACTTCCATGATAACCCCTTTGGCCAAACCTTCAGTTCCTAAGCTTGGTCGAAAATCTTCCGGTTTGTACACATCTTGAACTGCCACCCTGGATCCTGGAATAGCTTCCGCCAAGGTCATCCTTCCTTCCAGGGCAACCTGTTGGGCTATAGCTCTCTCTTTAATTCGTTTTCGGGCGTCCTCGAGACACACCAGACAGTCAGAGCAGGACTCGGATTTTATCTCCATCCATTTGGATTGGTCAACAGGGCACGTTTGAATGAATTCCAGAAACCTGATCAGTTTGTTGATAACCTGGGGGTCCAGATAATGTTCTATTTTGCAGGCGTTGTCCTCAGCCACAGCGTCATCGATCTGGAGAACGCTTACTAGAAATCGTTTAAGGATTTCATGCTTCCGAACTATTTCCTTGGCTTTAGCAATTCCTTTTTCTGTGAGCGTAATAAACTGATGCGGATCGTATCGAATCAGTCCCCTGGTTCCAAGTATTTTCAGCGCTGAACTTACAGAGGACATCTTGACCCCGAGTCTGCTTGCAATATCCCGGACTCTCGCTATCCGGCTTTCCTGCTCAAGGTGATAGATGACTTCAAGGTAGTCTTCCATGGCAGAAGTAAGCGGGGTTAGAGCATTGGGAGTGGACATTGTTTTTTTACCCTAACGGTGAAATATATTCCCTGTTTTTAAATATGCCATTATAAACGGGCAGTTTCAATACTCTTGCTAAATATGTGACTGTTAGACTGTTGAGATATAAACCAAACGGCTGGATGGTTGGTTCTGGAAAAAATAAAAAAAGTAGTTAGACCAATTTGATTGCGCCTCGGATTTCGGATCATTGTTGGACTTATAAAGGTAGAAACTTCCTCATACGCACCGCAAGTTATTTTAAAATTATTTGTATAAGTCAGTGGAACAAAAAATGTTCTCAAGTGTTCCTATTTTACTACTGCAATTTGGACACTGACCACTGAAAAATATTTAACCAGGAATTTGATCGTTGAATCACATGAAAAAATATTTGCTTTTTTTACCGGCTGTTTTGGCAATTCTGCTATCCATGAGCAATGCTTTTGAGGAAACCTGCGCTGACAAATTGGTCAGAAGCGCTGCGTCGGGAAATGACGCAAAAATATTAGAAAAGCTGAGTAAGGGATCCAACATTGACTCAAAGAACTATAACCGTCAAACTGCTCTAATCGAAGCCGCCCTGAACGGCAAAATTGGCACGCTAGACCTTCTAATAAAAAGGGGGGCTGATCTAAACCAAAGAGGCAAAATCGCGCGCACCGCTCTCATGTGGGCGTGTTTGGGAGGACAGGTAGAATCTGTAAAATCTCTAGTTGCCCATGGCGCTGACATAAACATGAAAGACCGCAACAACCAGAACGCTTTGATGTTGGCTGCCCGGAGAGGAAGCGGGGCTTGCGTAAAAATCCTACTTGAAGCGGGGGCTGATCCTACAGCCAGAGATAACAATGGGGCCACTGCTTGTTCCCTGGCTC
>JBMFSZ010000462.1:0-2573 GCA_049967315.1 Desulfomonilaceae bacterium | reverse complement strand
CTATGCGTCAATACGCGATATCATGGGTAAAAACCGACGGAACGGTTATTCTTGATAGCGTCATCCCTACAACCGGATCCGGTAGGCCAGCGCTTATCATGGATCCGTATACACCTCACACGATACAGCTAACCGGGAGGCCTTGCCACAGTTGCCACGGCAATCCCAAAGCCATTGGACTTGGTCAGGCGCTCATAGGGAATGCAGAATTTTCCGTACAGCCTATTCTGAGTCCCGAAAATGGTTTGTCGGGTCATACTGTTAGATGGGACGCCCTGCTCAATGAAAAAGGCGAACCGTTGCAATGCAGTTCAATGTCCGGAGCAGGTCCATTGACCCCTGAACTTTTCAGAAAGCTCATGTTCCCTGGAAAAGAATTCCGCTTGATGTGGAGCGAATATCTTTCAGGCTCAAGATAGAGCCGTCACGGATCGAATAGCCTCGTCTGAAATGTGTCTTAGGATAGTAACCTGACTTGACACAACTGACTCTGAAGGTTTAAGTTTAAGCTCGGCTTGGTTCCTGGCCAAATAAATTTAAACAAAACCATCAAACGAAATGAAAATAACATTAGATCAGGTCGATTACGTTGCGGCGCTAGGCAGGCTGGCCCTGTCCAATGAAGAAAAGATAAAATACATGGGTCAACTTGACGACGTGCTCAAGTATATGGATACGCTATCAGCCGTGCCGACAGAAAACGTCGAGCCGATGGCCGGTCCGGTGGAACTTTTTACTCCACTGAGGGATGATGCAGTCAATCCGTCTTTGCTCACAGAAGAGGCATTGGCTAACGCCCCTGCCAGTGATGGATCATCCTTTCTAGTTCCCAAAATCATTGAGTGACCAACTTGCTGGTCCATCATCTTTTGTAAGGGGAAAAATAGGTGCCCAACCTCTATGAAAAATCCGCTACGGAACTCTCCGCGCTACTTCGAGACAAAAGAGTATCCGCAGTGGAAATTGCCAAATCCGTAATTGACAGAATCGGCTCACTCGAACCCACTCTCCATTCATTTGTAAATGTATATCCGGACCTGGCTTTTAAAATGGCGGAACAGGCCGACAGAATGATCCAGGTTGGATCAGCGAGGCCGTTGACCGGTATCCCTATCGCCATCAAGGATAACATGTGCCTAAAATCCAGAAAGACTACCTGCGGATCGAAAATTCTGGCCAATTTCAAGCCTCCTTATGACGCCACTGTCGTAAAATTGATAAAAGACGAGGGTATGGTGATTCTTGGAAGCGCAAACATGGATGAATTTGCGATGGGGTCATCCACGGAGACATCCTGCTGGGGACCGACCAGAAATCCATGGGATCCGGAAAGAATTCCTGGCGGATCAAGTGGGGGGTCCGCTGCGGCGGTTGCGAGTTGTCAGGCTACTGTGGCGCTTGGCTCGGATACCGGCGGTTCCATACGCTTGCCAGCCTCTTTCTGTGGCGTGACCGGGATTAAGCCTACCTATGGAGCTGTCTCCCGCTTCGGGCTGGTAGCTTATGCGTCCAGTCTTGACCAGATCGGGCCATTCGCTCGTGACATTAATGACATTGCGCTCATGTTGAATCTAATTTGTAAGCATGATTCTATGGATTCAACTTCTGTTCCGGTTCAACACCCTGATTTCTCAACTTTAATTGGTAAAAATCCATCGGGAATGACTCTAGGAGTCCCGGTTGAGTTTTTCAACAAATTGACTAACCCGGATGTGGAACATTGTTTGAACGAAGCTAGAAAGGTTTTCGAGGGCCTCGGAGTAAAATTTGTAGAGCTCTCGCTGCCATCTCTGGATTTCGGGATCGCTGCTTATTACGTTATCGCTCCGTGTGAAGCCTCCTCCAATCTTGCCAGGTATGATGGCGTAAAATACGGTCATCGGGCTGAAAATTTTGATGGTATGATCGACATGTATTGCAGGACCAGAGCGGAAGGCTTCGGGCCTGAGGTAAAAAGACGCATAATGTTAGGGACCTACGCTCTTTCATCGGGTTACTATGACGCATACTATCTTAAAGCGGCGAAGATCCGGACCCTTATAACCCAGGATTTCAGGAAAGCATTCCAATCCTGTGACGGTATCTTTTGCCCAGTGGCCCCTGCCCCTGCTTTTAAGATCGGTGAAAAAGTTGATGACCCCATGCAAATGTATCTAACTGATGTTTTTACCATTCCGGTTAATATGGCGGGATTGCCAGGCATTTCCTGTCCAGCCGGCTTCTCGAGTGATGGTCTCCCAATAGGTATGCAGATAATAGCCTCGCACTTCCAGGAATCGAAACTGGTTCAGCTTGTGAGCGCTTTCCAGAGAGAAACCGACCATCATTTGAAGCATCCAGCAATATAGGAAACAATAATGGAATTCGAAGCAGTTATAGGTTTGGAAGTTCACGCCCAACTTCTCACCAATTCCAAGGCGTTTTGTTCGTGTACTACAAAATTCGGTTCAGCTCCTAACTCCAACACGTGTCCAATATGTCTGGGAATGCCTGGTTCATTGCCGGTCCTAAACAAAAAGGCACTGGAATTCACTGTATTGATGGCTCTCGCGTGCAACTGCAGGATCAACGAG
>JBMFSZ010000461.1:0-2575 GCA_049967315.1 Desulfomonilaceae bacterium | reverse complement strand
AGGTAAGGTTGGTCATTTGTTCGGTCGACAAGGCCAAAGAAATAGGGATAGACTGGTGGGCCAACAATCCGGCTTTCCAGAAAACACCAATACCGGACATGCAGATTGGCGAATCAGCAACCGCTTAATTTAATGGAATATTTTCATAATATGTGAAAAGGAATAATGAAATTCCAAATCGAATTACAAAAATTTATATGTTATCATTTGTTTTACCCGTATTCTGAACGACCAGTAACTCCTGACACATTCATTTTGTGGTCCAACGATTCCGGGCCATGTTGGAGCAATCGCTGCTGTGTTAGAAGCCTGACTGTTCTAAATGCAGCTTTCACAGGATCCTGGCAGTGCAAAACTACCCTGAGACCCAAAGAAGATCATTACTTGCGATTATTCTCATTTTCGCCTTTTTGACCTTATGTATATTAACTGCTGGATACTTATTTTATAATAATCACGCAAAACATTATCGAATTGGGGTAGAAAATCAACTTGCCTCCATGACGCAGATGAAAGCAAGGGTGATCGAGGAATGGTGGCAAGAGCGTTTGGGGGACGCGCTAATTTTTTACAAAAATGTGACTTTCTCTGAGGCTGTACAGCGCTATTTCAAATCCCCGGATAATGCAGAGGCGGTAAAACAGGTTCAAGTCTGGTTGGAAACTGTTCAGACACAACATCGATATAAAGGCGTCTTGTTGCTTGACAGCAATGGAAATAACCGTTTGACTGTTTCTGAGTCACCAACCCAGGTTTCCTCATTCTTGAAACGACGCTCCCTGGAAACTATGCAATCCGGGCAGGTCGAATCAACCGACTTTTATCGTGATGATGTGGATGGCTCTACATATCTGGCATATCTGGTTCCAATTGTTGATCCTGATGACACCAAGCATTCCATAGCTACACTGGTCCTGTGGATCGATCCGCAGCAATTCATCTACCCCTTTATAAAATACTGGCCAACAGAGAGTAAGACTGCAGAAACAATCCTCGTTCGCCGTAATGGTGACGAAGTTGTTTATCTCAACGAATTGAGGTTTCGGAAGAATATTCCTCTTGAGCGTCGTGTCAGCATTACGGAAACGCAATACCTCACAGTTAAAGCGGTACTGGGGCGGGAAGGGATTACGCATGGAATAGACTATCGTGGAAACGAAGTTGTCGCGTATGTCTGCCAGATAGCGGGAACTCCCTGGTATCTGGCATCTCGTATGGATAAATCGGAATTCGACGCCCCGTTAAAGAAACAACTTTGGTTAATGATTTTCCTCGTAAGTAGCCTTATCTGTGGGTCCGGTGCTTTTTTGGGATGGTTGTGGAACCGACAGAACGCAAGTTTTTATTGTGAGAAATTTGAATCATCGCAGGCACTGGAGGAGATGACACTTTTTAATCAGGAAATAGTCCAGGGCGTAAGACAGGGAATAGTGGTTTTTGACAACGAATTACGGATAATTCTGTGGAACCCTTATCTTGAAGAAAAAACAGGGATTAAAGCGGCTGATGTGACAGAAAAAAATGCATTGGAGGTATTCCCGCACCTGAAAGAACAAGGGATCGATGAACTGCTTGCCCGCGCTGTGAAAGGTGAAATAATCACCACTCCTGAACATCCATATCTCATCCCTCAAACAGGCAAATCAGGATGGGTAGTGGCTTCTTACTCCAACCACCTCAACGCCAAAGGTGAAATCGTCGGCGTTATCGCCAGCGTTATGGATGTTACGGAAATCAGGCTGGCTCAGGAAAGACTGAAATTAAACGAAGCCCGGTTGCAGAGTTTGTACGAAATCTCTCAGTACAAATTCGAAGATAATCAGGACCTACTGAATTTTACCATGGAACAGGCGGTCAGGCTAACTGGAAGCAAATTTGGTCACATACGCCAGTATGACGAAATTACACAAGTTTTCACCCTGATTGGATATTCGAAAGATGTTTTCAACGAGTGTAAGGTTAATAATTATAAACGTAACCGTGAACTTGGAAAAACTGGATTATGGGGTGAAGCGGTGCGGCAGCGGAAGGCCATTGTGGTTAATGACTACAAGGCCCCAAATCCTTTCAAAAAAGGACAACCGGACGGACATATAGACCTTGTCCGGTACGTTGCCGTCCCGGTTTTTTACGATGATAAAATAGTAGCGGTAGTAGGTGTGGCAAACAAGGAATCAGATTATGGTGACACGGACGTCATGCAACTTTCGCTACTTATGGAGGCGGCCTGGCGAATAATGGAAAGTAATGCGGCCAGGGAACAGGAGAGGAAGCTGATCACAGCAGTGGAGCAGTCGGCGGACTCTATTGTTATAACTGACAGTACTGGAACAATAATATATGTGAATCCGGCTGTTGAGAAAATTACGGGATATTCTAAACGGGAATTGATTGGTCAAAACCCGAGAATATTGAAGAGCGGCGAGCACGATCAATCCTTTTACAAGGCGCTCTGGGATACTATCACTAATGGCAAGACGTGGTCTGGGAGATTCGTTAACAGAAGTGGTCCGAAGGTTTGAGACACTTGAACGCGATCTTTAGGTGCAAGCTGCTTGTTCATGCTGCTACCCTC
>JBMFSZ010000460.1:0-2599 GCA_049967315.1 Desulfomonilaceae bacterium | reverse complement strand
CAGCAAATCATAGGGTTTTACCAATTGGTCCGATTGGAGAGCTTCACAAAAGCCGCCGAAGCCACGTTCAGGACACAATCAGCATTAAGCCAGCAACTAAAAGCGCTTGAAGAAGAATTAGGTTGCCTGCTTATAGAAAGAATTGGAAACAGAAAACTGCGACTTACCTCGAAAGGAGAGAAATTTTTCAGATTTGCTGAAGAAGTCCTGGAAAAGTACGAATCCTTAACAGAATCATTGCATGATCTCCAAGCAATACAAAGAGGAACTCTGAGTGTTGCCGCTCCTTTCACAACGCTTTACCACTTGTTTCCGGAAATTTTTCGGAAGTATATTGCCCAATACCCTCAGGTCCAACTGAGCATACTGGACCGCCCGCAAAAAGCTGTGATCGAGCTTGTCAAAAGTGGCGGCGTTGATTTCGGATTTGTCCTGGAATCTGTAGCCCCCTCTAACCTTGTGTCGTGGCGCTGGAAGAAAGTAAATACAGTTTTGATGGTTCCTTCTGGCCATCCTTTAGCTTCCCTTACTCCAGTAAACTTCGAGGACGTTTCGAGGTACCCTCTGATACTTGGCGCCAGACTGACCCACGAGACTGGGCATGTTGACATACTCCAACGACTTCAGAGCCTATGCCTTTCATATAGTGTGGTTATGGAATCTTCTAATGTTGACCTGAGCTCTGTCTATGTAGAAATGGGACTAGGCGTCTCTTTTGCGACAATAGTCGAAGGTCTCCCCGTTTTGAAAAAGAGGAAGATTGAATTCCTTTCTCTGGATCATCATTTTGAGCCAGGGCGCCTCGTGGTTGTTACAAGAAAAAGCTTTGTGCCGACTTCCTATAAGAAATCGTTCCTGGAATTGTTGTTAAAGGGGACGTAAACGGCCATTTCGTCCCCAGAAAATGCTAACCCATATCGTGACCAGAGATGAGTGTGGTTCACAACAATTTCAGCAATAGTTGATCAATGTTTAAGACATCTCTTCTCGTATCGTTCCTTGTAGCCCTTGATATAGTTTAGGAAGTCAGCATTTCCGGCTACGCTATTACGGTTTTCAACAGCAACATACGTGTCCCATGCTAGGGCTTCTGCCAAACTTTGTAATTCCCGGATTTTTTGAGATTGACCGTAGCTGCGAAGTTCGGAGTTAAGTTGTGCGACAGCCTTCCTCATGGCCCGACCGGTCCGAGATGGGTCAGACATTTTCAACGCGTCATCGATTTGGTCAAAGAATGTCCCGATTTGCTGACAAATTTGAGCCTTGGCTTTTTCCTGTTCAGCGGCCGACAGGGTCTTAGGTGGTGGAGGGGTAGGAGCCGAAGGGACTGCTTTCATGTCTTTATCGGCGGCGATGGACTTCTTTAGAATTTCTCTTCTCATGCTTTGAACGGTTCGTTTTAATTCCTCTACGTCACTCTTGAGACGGTCAATTTCTCGTTGTTGCCGCTGTTGGTCTACAATAAGGTTCTGAGAATTCGAGTCGAACACAAAAACACCTAGCAGAAGGATAAGTGTCAAGCAGGATGTCCATAATTTGCCCATCGTTTCAGTATTCCTCTCTTTATTGTAGGATAACGGAGCTCAAAAAATAATTTCTAATAGAACCGGCTTGTTAGACCACAAGGATTTTCAGAATAGACTTTGTCGGTGTCAGAGATCAAACAAAAAATAATGGGTAAAAACATATGTGAAAGGAATTATTTTGAGATCTGTCGGACTCAATAACAAGAGACCTAGACTGTTAAGCCGTCGTATTTGTTGCCCTCAATCTTGACGCCATGATTGCCCCTACCAGCGATATGAAAGACGCAAGCAGAAAAGGTCCTGTGAAAGACCGGGTCACGTCAGCAAAATATCCACCGAACCATGGGCCGAGCGCCTGACCGATTCCAAAAAAAAGAGTTATGAAACCGAGCCCTGCAGGGGCCAATTCGGGCCCTACATAATCACCCGCTGCGGCAGCCATTATCGTAGGAATACTCCAAGCTGTAAGACCGAAAACTATTGCCGAGAGGTAAAACCCAATCTTCATCTGGACTAGTGCGAAAACAGCATAAGATAACGCTAACACTACGTACGCAAAAGCTCCGCCTCTGGCCCGCCCTAACTTGTCAGAAAGCCCACCCCAGATGATTCCACAGAATATGCTCAGTCCACCTACAAGCGCCCATAGACTACCCGCTTCCTGCGTAGTCAGGCCCATTTCCCGGCAAAGATACGCTGCGAAAAAAGTCATATAGATGATGTAGGAGCATCCATACAGGAAATAAACTGCTCCAAGATACCAGACAGATTTGACTTTGTAAATCCTGCCCCAATCTCTAGCGCCAACAGCAGGTTTTTTGACAGTATTTTTAGGGGAAATTTTTGCGCCAATCTGGGTTAGCCCGAGATCTTCCGGTCGGCTTCTTATTACCAGCCCTGCTACGCAGGCTATTATTAGCACAGCCGCTCCCAGATAGTACCACGCGAATCGCCATCCTTGAGCCCCGTAGGCGCTAATAACGTATGGGACTACCAGGCCGGCAATCATTGTGCCGCCTCCTATCCCGGCTGAAACTATTCCAGTGGCGAAGCCACGCCTTTCGACCGAGAAC